>JAOZOT010000042.1:13112-15340 GCA_029933115.1 Anaerolineae bacterium
TGGGGAATGGCGATGGCGACAGAGTCGGGGTAGCGGTGGCGGTCGGCGTGAGGGCGGCGACGAGTTGGGCTCCTTTGTATTTGGTGATACCCCAGGCGCCAAGGGGGATGATCACAAAAACGGAGGCGGCCGCAGCCAAGGCCAGACGCAGGTTGCGCTTGCGCCTGGCGATGCGTTCGCGTTGCAGAGTCGCCTCTTTCAGCAGGGTGGACACCTTCTGGCCGTCTTCACCGACGTAATCGGGGTTTTTGCTGTACAATTGCTCCCATTTCTCCTGGGCCGCATCCCACATCTTGGCCATGTGGGCTACCATAGCCTCGGCGTAGAGGTTGGCCAGGGACCATTCTTCCAGCATCTGTTGTAAGCGTCGTTTGGCTTCCTCATCGTCGAACTTGTGTATCAACCAGGCATAGACCTCGTTGGCCCTTCTCCACTCTCTTTGCTGCTCATAAGCTGCGGCTTCGGCGAGCTTGATGTCTGTCAATCGTCTCCGTGCCACCTCGTTGTCGGGCGCAATCTCCAGAACGCGCTCGTATCTTCTGACGGCCTTGGCCAAGGATGTGTCCTCTTTCTCCAACGCTTCTCCCGAAGCCAACAAAGCCTTGATTAGACCTTCGCTAGCTATCTCGTCCAGTTTGTAGGCTTTTTCGTATTCTGTGACCGCTTCTTCGATCAGGCCGCGTTCATGCAGGGCTTGGGCCAGACCAAGTTGGGCGCCGGCGTGATTGGGGTTGGCCGCCAGGGCCCGCCGGTAGCTTTCTATGGCTATTTCCAGGTCTCCGTCAAGGTGGGCTTGTCGGGCGTAGGTATAGTCGCGCATGGCTCGTTTGCTGATGCTCTCCAATTCTCTTTTGGCGTTCTCCAAGGAGTGTTTTTTGCCGATCCAGCGTCTCAACAGTTCGACGACGAATTTGTAGCCACCGCGCTCTTCCGTCTTCTCCAGCCAGCCCCAATCCACCAGCATGTCTGGGGCGCGGGTCAGCTCGATACCCAGCAACTGTACTCGATGGCGGCGCAGGGCCTCACCGATGCTTTCTTTGGTAGCTATGCCGTTCTCGTCGGTGACACTGGTCACCGCCGAGAGGATGAACCGTTCGGCGATGGGCAGCCCGTCCCAGAGCCAGGCCAGTCCCGACCCACCGCTTTCGATGGCATCATCAATGACGGCATTAACGTCGTCTACTGTTACTCTGGTTTTGTCCAGACTATCGAGATAATCAATCAACTCGAAACACACCAGTTGGGTCAGGTAGGGATGGCAGGCGGTGACGGAGAGGATCTGCTCGATGGCATCGTCGTCGTATTCTACTATGCCCAGCACGGGTTCTCTGATGAGCCGCCTGGCGTCTTCTTTGGAGAGGAAAGAGATCGGCTTGGTCCTGGCTTGTTTGAACGTGGCCAGAAACTCGGGGGTCAATTCTTCCAGACGGCGTCCGACCACAAAGATATAGACCAGTTTCTCTTCATCGAATAGTTTCTTTTGAAAGTAGGGGAAGAAGGTGTTCAGGGCCATCGTCTCGTCTGAGGGTTCTTCGCCCAGCACGTCAAACTCATCGAAGAGGAGAAGCAGGCGCTGCTCTTGGAGGGCTTCGTAGACTTGGGGGAGAAAGTGTTCGCTGAAATAGTCGCCGTTGCCCTGGAACTCGGACTGGGCTACGGGAGGGAGGTTCAGCGATTCAGCGATCTTCTCGGCCAGGGCGTATAGCACTTCGTTGAGGTTCTGGCTGGCTCGGCCTTCCAGGTTGAAGTAGACGGGGCGGAAGCCTTCCGGCAGGTTAGATGGCTTCTGCAGTTGGTAGAGAATAGAGGTCTTGCCAATGCGCCGCTGGCCGAAGAGCACGATGACCTTTTGATAAGTTGACGAGAAGGTCCTTCGCACAAAGTCAAAGACATCCTGTCGCCCGTAGAAGCCCTTGTCCCCTACAATGGGGGGGCCCGCAATATAGGGGTTCGGTATCCTGACCATCTGGTATCCTCTCTGTCAGGGGGGCTTGGACTGACACCTCCCGCTGATTGCTGAATCCGGCGCGTGGTTGCCTTGCGCAAAGGAATACCCCTGAGTAGGGAACTACTCCAGGGGCCTCCAACCTCTGCTCGCCTACAAGAGCTTGCCTCACCGGCTGGGAGCGCATCTGAAAATTCAGGACTGGAGTCTGCCGTCTACGAACAAAAACGCCAATGTCCAGTTCAGGATTTGATGCTCGCGGTTGTTGGTAGGGTAGCTCTGC
>JAOZOT010000874.1 GCA_029933115.1 Anaerolineae bacterium
GTGGAAGAAGCCAAACCCAATTTCATCCAATGTCGGCGCTGCACCCAGTGGGTCTGCCGCGAGATGTGCTGGAACGCTGAGCGGGGCCTATGCAAAGAGTGCGCCCCTGAGGTGGAAGCCGAATATGCGGCCGCCCAGGTGGAGGCAACTATCGAGCAAGGGGTGGAAATCATCCGTGAGACCAGCTACGTGAGTGCTGAGGATAAAGAGCGGCTCAAAGAGCCTGTGATGGCGGCCTGCCCCAAATGCGGAGCCGAAATCAGCGGTGGCAAATTCTGTCCAGAGTGCGGGGCGCCTCTGAAGACGGAGAGATTCTGCACCGAGTGTGGCAGCAAAATCCCGGCCACAGCCAAATTCTGTCCAGAGTGCGGCGCCAAGCAGTGAGAGGGGCGATGGCTTGATGAAGTATAAGCGCCCTGCTGGATCGTTGTCCCACTGTGGAGGAGTGCTAAAAAAGGGGGGAATGGACATGAAGACATCCACTACAGAAACGGTGAAAGTCGAAATGAACTTTGCACCAGATGTCCTGGTTGCCATGCAGATGATCGGGCTCTATGGCGACAGGCTAGAACAGGAGATGAAGAGAGTAATGGCCATAGACCTTTTCAGAAGGGGCTTGCTATCTACAGGTAAAGCGGCCGAACTCGCTGGTATGTATCTGGCTGATTTCATGGACCTCTTGCTGGCATACAATGTGCCTGTCGTCGAGTACACGATCGAGGATTACGAGAAGGACATGAAAGCTTTTGAGAGGCTAGAACAGTGATTATTGTTTCTAATGCTGGCCCATTGATCGCTCTGGCAAAGATAGAGCGATTTGGGTTGCTACGAGAGCTTTTTGGCAAGCTTTACATCCCCCAAGCCGTTTACGATGAAGTAGTTGTGATAGGGGCAGGAAGAGCAGGAGCAAATGAGACGGGACAAGCTGTCGGCGACTGGATTGAGGTACAAAAGGTAAAAGACTTGGTGATGGTTAAAAGTCTCCTCACCAAGTTGGGCAAAGGAGAGTCGGAGGCCATTGCCCTTGCTTTGGAGGCGAAAGCCGATCTGGTGTTGCTGGATGACAACAA
>JAOZOT010000367.1 GCA_029933115.1 Anaerolineae bacterium
GCCTGGGGGGCGGTTCCGCTATGGATGCAGCCAAGGCTATGTGGGTCCTCTACGAATGCCCCGACATGGAGCCAGAAGAGATCAATCCCATGGTCCCTCTGGGGCTGCGCCAGAAGGCCCGCCTCATTACCATCCCCACCACCAGCGGCACCGGGGCCGAAGTGACCTGGGTGGTAATCCTGACCGACACCGAAGACAGGCGGAAGCTTGTTCTGGGCTCCCGCGAGAATGTGGCCGACATCGCCATCGTTGACCCCGCCCTTGTGAGCAGGCTACCCCCGCAGATCACTGCCGACACGGGAATGGACGCCCTATGCCACGCCATTGAGGGCTACACCAATGCCTGGCACAACGACTTTTCTGACGGATTGTGTCTGAAGGCCACCCAGATGGTCTTCAACTATCTGCCCCGGGCCTATGCCGATGGCGACGATGAAGCTCGTCAGAAGATGCACAGTGCCGCCACCATCGCCGGCCTGGGCTTCGGCAACTCCATGGCCGGGTTGGCTCACGCTATGGGACACCCCCTGAGCCCACTGTTTGGCGTGCCCCATGGCCGTGCTGTGGGGCTCTTCCTGCCCTATACCATCGAGTTCACAGCCAACGGAGGGGAGTCACGCTACGCAGACATCGTTCGTTTCCTGGGCTGGGAGGTGACATCGGAAGCAGAAGCAGCAAACAGGCTGGCCGAGGCCGTGCGAGACCTGGCACGGCGCATCAACCAGCCTACATCGGTCAGAGAAGTGGGCATCCCCTGGGAGGACTTTGAAGCCGTTTTGCAGAAGATGATCGAGGACGGCGAAAACGACACTGTGACCAGCGCCCGCATTCCAGACCGCGAGGAGCTTGCCCGGCTCTTCCGCTACGCCTACGAGGGCAAAAGCATAGATTTTTGAGAACGGGCTGTAGCAGCCTTCAGCCGCCGATTGAAATCGCGCCTGAAAGAGCGCCGGCCGTCCGCGTAGGCGGACAGTGCCCCCTCGCCCGCGCAGGCGGGCGAGGGGTGCATAGCACCCTCAAGCCGCACCTTTCAACCCGGCGGCCAGATACGGTAAACAAATGCGTTCCCGCTGTGCCTGATACCTACTGGCCCAGCAGACGCTGAGCCTCTTTGCGAAACCAGGCTCTCTCCTCCTCGCTGTCACTCATCTCAGCCAGCTCCAGCCAGACGTCCACGCTGGAATTGTCAAGCATCGTGGCGGCCAGCAGATACTTCTTGGCCAGAGCCACATCGTGGGCCTTGACCAGTGCCCCCTTGCGGCGTAGCTCCTCGGCATCTCGCCTGGGATTGGCCTCTGCACTGAACTCAACCTGTTCCGCCGGCGCTGCCTTCGGCGCAGGAGCTTTGGCTGCCGGAGGTCCGACCGTCAGGCGAAGCTCCTCCCGCACTTCGGGTTGGACGATGGCAGTCCGATCTCGTCGTGGCGCTGCCTCGGCCATAATGATACGCTGACTGATCTCCGCCTCCAAGTCGGCCAAGTCGGCCCGATGGAAAAGCCTATAGTCATTGGC
The DNA here is from genome assembly GCA_029933115.1 of Anaerolineae bacterium. Lineage (GTDB taxonomy): Bacteria > Chloroflexota > Anaerolineae > E26-bin7 > E26-bin7 > E26-bin7. Next base: position 1,513 of record JAOZOT010000367.1, read on the forward strand.
GTCTGCGGCCAGTTGGATGGTGACCCGATGCCTTGACCAGTGGGCTGTCATTTCCTCCGTCGCCCGCAAGTGCCGTCGTCTCTCCGCCCGGCTCGCCTGGAGAGCCTTGACCTCATAATAGTTGGTTCCCAGGATGAACCTGAGTTGCTTGGCTCTGGTGCCCTGCGGAGGGGGACCATAGGAGAGACGCGGACGCAAAGTCCGCCGCCCTGAGGCATCGGTCACAAAACTGCCGATCAACCACAGGAGCAATACCCCCTCGATCTGGAGGGCCAGATCAATCATCCGGTTCAGATCGGCCAGCAAGACAGCCCATTCCTCGTCTGTCAGAGGAGAGAAAGCGACCACCGGCAGGTAGGTCTCCCCCCAACGGGTGGCCATCACCCGCAAGAATGGGCGCACGGATTCATACGCGGGAAACAAATCCGTGGCTTCGGTGGTGGGGCGGTCGTTGTCCAGATCGGCCAGGGCCGCCCAGAAGATCTCGGCCAGTTCACGCCCGAAGGATACCCCGCCCTCTCCCAGATCATACGTCCGGTCCATCAGAATTTTCTGGCTGTTCCTCTTTGTCTCTCCGCTGATAGTATGCTGGGCCACCTGGTTCCATCGCTGGGCGAAGGAGCGTTTTATCTCAGAGAGCCGGGCTTCCTGCTGAGTGGCCGAAAGTGCAGCGTCCAGAAGCAAATCCAGCAGGTCTTCCAAGGGTATAATCGTCTGGGAGATGGACAGGGCAGAGGTGGCCTTGTTGATGAACGTCATCGCCTGTTGCCATTGCTGTGTATTCTCAGCCCAGTTTCCCCGCCGATCGGTCAAGAAGGCATTGTTCATAATCACATCGCTCACATCACCAACCTGGGTCTTTGTAATCCCCGTAGCCGCTGATTCTGGCTACGATAGAGCCATCTGAAACGTCCACCACGACGATACTGGCCTTGCCGGCCTCGTAAGCAGTGAAAGCCAACTGCTGTCCATCAGGAGACCAGGCCGGGGCATCCACGTTGTCAAAGCCGGCAGTTCCTTCGATCTCTGTCAACTCGCTGCCATCGGCGCCGGCCACACAGATGACATGCCGGCCCGCCGCATGGGAGACAAAGGCTAATCGTTTCCCATCGGGAGACCAGGCCGGCTGCTGATATACCCTCCCACCTTGAGGGTTGAAAAGCCGCTCGACCCTTCCGGTCTCCACATCAACAGAGTAGATTCCTCTCTCGCCCCCGCGCTCAGAGTCAAAGACCAACGACCGGCCATCCGGCGCCCAATCGGGGTTTCGATTGTCAAACGAGTCCTCGGTCACCCGGCGCACCTTTGTCCCCTCGAGATCAATGAGATAGATTTGGGAAACGCCATCCCGGTCAGAATGAAAAGCAAGGAACTCGCCGTCCCAGGTCACTGTGGGGTGGCCATCGGCGCCGGGCCCCGCCGTCAACTGCCGTCGGTTGCTGCCGTTGCGATCTATGAGCCATATTTTGGGAAGGCCACTGGCCGTCGAAACAAAGGCGATGCTTTTTTTCTCCGGGGGCACCCACACCGGCTCCAGATTGTCCACATCGGCCGGCTCCACCGTCAGTGGAATTTTTTCGCTGCCATCAGAAGTCATGGTATAAATCTGCCAGTGGCCGGTTCGATTGGAGGCGAACACAACGTCGCCGGGCGCCACCCAGGTGTCGGCGTAAAGAGCCCACCTGCTCGGCCAATCATCCGCGACGAACAGGGCGTAAATGTGACGGTCCTCGCTTCCCGTCCAAATCATCCGCCCGTGCTCAAAGTCCTGGGTTGTGCCTTTGATCTGCCGGGGATGCGATAAAGGCAGTCCAAGGCGCTCGCGGACGTTCTCTCCCTCCTCGTAAATGGGCCGAAAGCTGGGAGCCACGGCTACCTCTCCTGTGGGGGTCCCCTGGCTATTCAGGGGCAACTCGCCCTTGTAAACTTCCCACTGTCTGTCATCGTAGAGCACGTAGATTAAAGGAGACGACGGCTCAACGAATTGCAGCATAATCCCATTGTCGAAGCGTTGTTCCAAGTAGAGGACGCTTCGCTCCTCGTTCACGCCCATCCCCAGGCGATCCTGCACGCCCTGATCGCCGTTCCACAGATTGCCGAACCCCAACCTCGGCGTTTGGGTCGCCTCCACCTCGGGGGTAGGCCAGGATATGGGCGTAAACTGGGCGACAAGGTGAGTGTGAATCCAAAAGCCGGCCCCCAAGAGGGCCAGAGCGACGAGCACCCCAAAGGCTATCCTCAGCAGTCTCCGAGGCCAAGCCGGACGCCTGACCTTGAACTGGACAGCCATGAGGGTTCTCCCCGTCTTCTCGAGCAAAGCTCTGGTCGAAGAAGGGTGGGCGAGAGGAATCTCCTCGGTCTCCCCTACACGCGCTCCTGCTCTTTCCCACACCGACAACTCTTCGTCGGCCTCGGGGAGTTCGCCAGATGCCAGAAGGGCCTCCAGGCGCGCTATCTTCTCCCGCTCCATGTCCCGCTGGGTAAGCAGGTGTACCGGCGCCTCCAACTCGGTATACATGGCTATTTTCTCTTCCAAGACAGCGAGTTGTTTCCGGGAGATAGCCAGCTTGCGTTCTACAGATCGTCTGGTCTCGGGCATTGGGAACTACCTCACACGACACTTGGCACAAGTAGGCTGATCGCCGGTGCGTCTGGCCCGGCAATCTTATTA
>JAOZOT010000875.1 GCA_029933115.1 Anaerolineae bacterium
CCAGGCTTGGGAAAGGCCTTGTAGAGATTGCGTAGGGCGAAGCCTGAGGCTTTATCCTGAGAGCGCAACCAGCGAGGCAGGGTGTGGTCTGGCCAGGGACGGTAAAAAGCCTGTAAGACTTTGCGCAGGCGTTTCTCATCAAGGTGGCGGATGATGCGCCCGTTGCGGGCAATAGAGATAGCTCCGGTCTCTTCGGAAACGGCGATAGCGATGGCGTCGCTTTGCTCGGTGACGCCTATAGCTGCTCGGTGGCGAAGGCCCAGGTGGCGGTCGGTCATGAGGCTCTCGGTGAGGGGCAGGACGCAGGCGGCGGCGACCACTCTGTCCTCACGGACGATGACTGCTCCATCGTGCAGGGTTGTGTTGGGGAAAAAGATGGTTAGAAGCAGTTCGCTGGTGAGCAAGGCGTCTACCCTCACCCCCGTGTCAATGTGTTCTTGCAGGCCGGTCTCCCGTTCCAAGACGATCAGGGCTCCGTGGCGGCGCTCCGACAGTCGTTGACAGGCTTCACAGATTTGGTTGATGGTCCATTCTGTTATGGCTCGGCGGGGCGAGCGGTTGATGGGAAACCCTGTTCGCCCCAGCCGCTCTAACGCCCGTCGTAGCTCTGGCTGAAAGATGACCGGTATGGCTACCAACAGGGCCGGGATAGAGTTGCGGATCAACCAGCTAAAAGCTGTCAACTGAAAGGTACTGGTAATCAGAACGCTCAGCAAGACTATGATGATAATGCCACGCAAAAGTTGGACGGCCTGGGTACCCTGGATGAGAAACAATAGCCAATAGAAAAACAGAGCCACCAGGAGTATGTCAATGGCGCTCAGCCAGTTGAAGCGCGAAAATATCCACAAGACATCCGACAAGCTCATTCTCCCTGTAACATTACTCCTCCTGCCCTGGCGAGGTGGTAGCTCTGCCTGAATGGTGGTTGGGCAGGTTGCCCCACCAGAGGCGCAGGAATTGGACAGATGTATCTTTGATCGCCGAGGGTCTCCCGTTGGGCAACTCCTTAACAGCGTGTCTGAAAAATGCTCGTAGTGGCGACTTGAGTCGCTAATGACCGG
>JAOZOT010000876.1 GCA_029933115.1 Anaerolineae bacterium
AGGGTTGCTGCCCTGGAGTGCATTCGGAACCGGTTGGGAGAACCCGGCGAGGATGAGAGGAGGAAGCCAATCCCCATTGAGGGCAGCGAATTTGAAATCGAGGCCGATGCCATCATCGTGGCCATCGGCCAGATTCCAGACGTTTCCTTCCTCAAGGGCAGTTCCGTTTCGATTCGCAGAAACGGCACCATCGCCGCCCATCCCCAGACCGGCCTGACGGGAGAAAAGCACACCTATGCCGGAGGGGACGTCGTGAGAGGGCCTTCTACCATCATTGAGGCTATCGCCGACGGAAGGCGGGCTGCCGAATACATCTGCCGGGAATTGGGCATACAAACCGATTTGCCGGCCGCCAACCTCCCCAAGCTCTCCGAGGAAGAGATTGTGAGCCTGAAAAGGACCAGGGCCAGAAAGGAGCCTCAGAACAGAGCCCAAATGCTTCCCCTGGAACAAAGGGGCGGTTTCGACCTAGTGGAAGAGACCCTGACAGAGGAAGCGGCCTTGAGCGAGGCGGCCCGGTGTCTGCAATGTTCGAACCTCTGCGACAAATGTGTGGAAGTGTGCCCCAACCGGGCCAACTACGCCTTCACCATCTCGCCCTTAAATCTGACGCTGCCCAGGCTCTCCTGTCCGCAAGGCCGACTGACTGTGACCGGAGAAGAAGTCTTCCGAATCGAACAGGCCAGGCAGATCATCCACATTGATGATTTCTGCAACGAGTGCGGCAACTGCGAGACCTTCTGTGTGCACGACGGCAAACCCTACCGGGACAAGCCCCGGCTCTTCCTCAGGGAAAGCGACTTTGAGCTGGAAAGCGACAACGCCTTTTACGTCGAGAGAGGCCCGAAAGGATGGACCATCAAAAGGCGGGAGGGAGGAAAGGAGTCGCGTCTGTCTGTGGAAAACGGCAGCGACGAGGCCCTATTCGAGAATGACCTGCTAAAGATAAGAATCTCCCCCTCTGATTTTCAAATCAAGGCGATGGAGATGAAAAAGGACTTCCAGGGGGAGTTTTCCCTGGCCGGCCTGGCGGAAATGTATGTTATCCTCAGAGGTCTTTCCAC
>JAOZOT010000368.1 GCA_029933115.1 Anaerolineae bacterium
GAAGTCGTTACTACGAGCGCCGCCCTCTGAATTTCCAGACACGCTCTGAGCGTCGCTGTAAGTGCCTCGCCCCTTACGGCCAATCCGGCGGTAGCAGGTGTGAACTACCCCCGTTCGGCTTGGATTTGTAACCTCCGCTCGCCCTGGATTTGTAACCCAGGCCCACAGCCACCAACTCTTTGCCGGCCCCGCCGGATGGCAAATCCGACGGGAGCAGGTGACACCTTCGTCCGCCGTGAGTGGGCAGACGAAGGCAATGCCTTCGTCTGCCCCAGGAGAGGGCGAATGGCTCTTCGTCAGGTGCGAAAAACGGGCCAACCTATCTTTCCCACCACGGGGTCTTGCCTTCCAGGTCTTGCAGGATGACGTTGGCCGTGATGGCTCCCATGCAGGTGATGCCACCGCCGGGATGGCAATACGGGCCACACATGTAAAGCCGGTCCACGGGCGAACGGTATTGAGACCAACCGGGGAAAGGACGGAAGTACTTGGTCTGGCTGATGTCCATTTCGCCTCCCATGTTGGCCCCGCGCAGGAAGCACGGGTTGGCTCGCTCCATGTCCACCGGGCTGTCGTAATAGGCGGCGATGATGTTTTCGTCGCCCATGTTGGTAGTATACTGGCGGAACTTGTCCAGCAACTGGTTGGCAAAGCTTTCCTTGATGTCATCCCAGTTGCTGCCGTCGGCCAGCTCATAAGGCACCGGCGAGTCAATGTAAAGGGTGTGCTTGCCCTCTGGCGCCCGCGAGGGGTCCTTGAGGGACCAGCAGAAGGCGTAGATGCCGGGATTGGTGGGCAACTGCCCCAGGGAGAGCTCGGCAAAAGTCTTTTCGATCTCAGCGATAGAGTCACCCATTCGCCAGAAACCGGCCTTGCTGACCTCCTCCCCGGCTTTGAATTTGGGCGCCTCATTCAAGGCATAGTGCGCCCGGAAAGCGGCGATCTTGCCCGGCTTGAACCGACGGACTTTGTCCAGGAACTTTTCGTCCAGAATGCCCTCGTCAATCATCTCCAGAAAAGTGTGCTTGGGGTCAATGCAGGTCACCACGGCCTTGCCGGCCATAAAAGTCCGCCCATCTTCCAGCTCGACGCCCTTGGCCACGTTGCCCTCGACGATGAACTTTTTGACCGGTGCTTCGAGCAGGATGGTGCCGCCGTGGTCCTCGATGTAGCGGGCCATCGCTCCTACGAACTCGCTGGACCCACCCTTGGGGATAGCCTCGCCAAAAGTGTGAACGGCGGGGATCATCAGATAAAACAGGGTGCCCATTCCATCCTGGTCGGGGCGGATGCTGGGAGCCAACGCCCATTGCAGGATGTAAACCTGGACACGAGGATGCTCAAAATTCTCGAGGACCCAGTCCTTGGGGCTGAGGTTGTAGTTGCGCAGCATTTCCAGCCCTTCTTCGCTCTGCTCCATAGCGCTCATCATCAGGCTGGGCGGGATAGGCGGTGAGAAGAACTGGTGGATGAAACCGTCCTTGATGTAGACAAAATCCTCGTATATCTGCCGATAGCGTCGGGCGTCCTTTTCCGAAAAGCGGGCGATGCTGGCCACCGTCCGATCCACGTCAGCGTAAAGGATGATGCTCTCGCCGTCGGTGAAGGGATGGGCGGTGATCTGGTCCTTGGCATAGATGTATTCAAAGCCGTATTTTTCCAGATCGGGCTTGAGTTCCTGAAGAGCGGGGTTGGCCTGCACCCAGACGTGGGACGAGGCGTACAGGTCGTGTTTAAAGCCCGGCGCCGTCACTTCGAGGGTGACAGCACCACCACCGTAATAGGGGTTGCGCTCCAGAAGCAGCACCCTGTATCCATGCTTGGCCAGCACCATGCCACAGGTCAGACCGTTGTGACTGGCTCCGGCGATCACCACATCGTAATCAGCCATTCTGAGACCTCTCCTTTCAATGGTTTCTTCGGCGCCTTGCCCAAGCGGGTCTGGTTAAAATGACCTGAGCAGTGACGACCTTCGCTTTTCAACGGCTAAAGCCGTCACTGCCGGCCGTTTTAGCCACACCTGTCCATCATCATTACTTCCGCAGTGCCCCGCTCTCCTGAGCGCGCTTTATCCGCTTGACCAGTTCTCCGGGCATGTCCTCCGGCTTCAGGCCGCTGGGCGGCGTAAAGGTGCCCCTTTCGTACAAGATCCTGAGGCTTTCCATGGCCCCTTTCATCTTGTCGGACAAGGTTCTGGGCGGTTTGTCAGGCGGGAAGAGGTTGGGCGGGTACAGCGGGTCCTTGTAGATCTCGCGGAAGCCCTCGGTGCGCAGGTCTGCCCACAGGTTGTGCCAGATGAGAGCCCGACGCTTGCGCAAAGCCTCGATGTCAATGGTCGCCCCGATGACGCCCTCGGCCGGATAATTGGCCTGGCGCATGATGTTCCCGTAGTAGTCTACGATCAGCGACCGGCCGGGGCAGAAGGCCTTGGGGTAATAATCGTAGTTGACCGAGCCCCAGTTGGCGGCTACGATGTAGAGGCAGTTGTCGTGGGCACGGGTGCGCGTGGTAAAAGTCCAACTGTCCCAGGGGTCACTGACCCCCTCTATCTCCTGCATGGCGTTGCAGCGGATGATGACCTCCGCTCCATTGAAGGCCAGGGCCCTGGACACCTCCGGACTGTGACCATCGTGACAGATCATGATCCCCAACTTGCCGATGGGGGTGTCTACCACCGGGAACAGGGTCTTGATGTCGCTGCCGTAGACCTTGCTGTATTCGTCCAGGATGTCGTGCGGGCTGGTGCCCAGGCCGATGAAGGCCGGGACGTGCCATTTATGGTACTTGAGGATCACGTCCCCGTCCGGCCCGATGATGATACCGGTGTTGAACCAGCGGTCGGGCCACTCAGGCAGGCGTTCCACGATCCCACCACCGGCGATGTAGATCCCGTATTCTCTGGCCTTGGCGGCCAGGACATCGGTTTCCGGGCCGGGGATCTCGATAGCCACGTCCATGAAACCGGAGAGTTGCTTCTCCCCCTTGCCCGGAGTGGTTACCCCCTGCATGAAATACTCCGGGAAGGCGATCAACTTGCACGGGTGCTCCCAGAAATAGCCCACGGTGAAATCAATGAGCTTGCAATAGCGATCCAAGTTGCGCATGATGTCGTCGCGGTTGCGGGCGACGGTAAACTCTGGCTGGATGATGGCCGCCACGTATGGTTCTATCACGATACCCTCCTTAACATGAAATGGCTGAAAATCTCCCCGAACAGTGCCGGTTACCTCTTCAGCGCGTCTTGGCCGCCTTCGGGAAGGTCAACGCTCAAGGGGGGTGCCCCATCAGAATGTGACAGAGCCGTCCTGATATCTTCTGCCACCTGCTGCATGTGTCGGCTCATGGCCTGGCGGGCCTCGGCTTTGGCCTTCCGTCGTATGCCATCAAGCACCTGACGATGGTGCTCCAAGGCCCGGGCAGGCCCCTCGGGGACGGCCACGATCATGCGTCGGCTCTTCTGCAACAGACCAATGATGGGATTAAGCAGGAGCAGGAACATTTTGTTGTGGGTTGCTTCGGCGATGGCCAGGTGGAAGGCCAGGTCAGCCTCGATGAAACGGGCCGGATCGTTGATGCTGCTTTGCATCTCTTCAAAGGCCGTCTCAATCCTCTCCAGGTCGGCTTCCGTGGCCCTCTCGGCGGCGAGGCCGGCCATCTCGATCTCGAGGATTTCCCTGACCTCGTGGAGGGCCTCGTGGGAGCTTTTTTCGATCTGGAAAAGCAAGCCCATAGACTCCACCACTGTATCAGAGATCTCTCGTACCACAAAGGTGCCGGCGCCGGGCCTGACGTCAACCAGACCCCTTTCGCTCAACACCTTGATGGCGTCTCTCACGGCAGTTCGGCTTACCCCGAACCGCTGCGCCAGCTCACGCTCCGGGAGCAATCTGTCGCCAGGCTGGAGCTTCTCAGACACGATGAGGTCTTGAAGCTGATCCACTACCGCTTCATATATCCTGCCTTGCCTTACCTTGGTGTATTGTATGTCCTGTTCCACCTTCGCCTTGAGCTTTTGATCCTTACCCATCGGCCGCCGCTGCTCCGAGAATTGGTACAATGGTTATACCAATTATAGCACGGAAGCACTGCCTTGTCAAGGCTCAGAGCGTGTCTGAAAATTCAGGGGGGCGGCGCTCGTAGTAACGACTTCAGT
>JAOZOT010000369.1 GCA_029933115.1 Anaerolineae bacterium
AGGTTACGGTTGACGGCTTATGTGGGATTCAACATCCGATCGAGGCACATTTTTGTGTCCAAAGAACGTCCAAACCTGCGGGAGGGTGAGTAGCAACGCCAGGCCTTCAAAATTTCCTTCTCCAGTCTCTCACCAGCAACACACCCACCACTATCGCTCCACCCAAAAAGCCCAGGCCCAGACAGCGAGAGGTGTAGACTGCGACCATCAGCGGTGCGGCGAAGGGGTCGGGCGCCGGTGTGGCGGTAGGATTTGGTGTGGGATTCGCTGTGAGGTTCGTTGTTGGCGCCGCCGTAGGGCTCGTTGTGGCCGTGGCTGTAAAGGTTGGGGTGGGAGTGGAGGTTGCTGTGGCCGTCGGCGTGGGAGTCGTCGTCGGCGTGGCGGTGGCGGGGTTCGTTGTCGGCGTCGAAGTAGCAGTCGAGGTCGGCGTCAGTGTAGCTGTCGGCGCGAGGGTCACGGTCGGCGCTGGCGACGGAGCAGAGGCCAGCATAGCCGGGGCCCCCGCCTGAGCTTTGAACTGAGCCACAAGCTCCGCCGTCAAGTCCAGGTACAAATTCCCATAGCTCACGCTGGGCTCGATCTGTGAACCCTCCACCCATTCGTTCCAGGAGGTGATCACCACCCAGTCGGCCCCGCTATCCATAGCTGCCTGCCACGTGGCCCGATAGAACTGTCCACCCTCTCGCTCGCGCACGAAGGCATCGGCCCGCCCCGTCTTCAGATCATTGTAACCCGGCATGACTGTGGCCACCCAAAGTTTGTCGGTGCCGTGCCGGGCGTTGTAACGGCGGATTCTGTAGCCCCAGTCACTCAAGGTGCGGGTGACGTCCTCCGACCAAGCGATGCTGTAAAGGTGATGGCCGTCAAAGACCTGCTGATATTCTACCTCCACCCCCTCGGCAATCCAGATGCTCGTGCGGTCAGGGTCAACCTGATCCCGAATGGCTTGCCAGGCCTCCAAAGGCGTCTGCCCCGGGGCTAGGGGAACGCTGTCCAGCCGCCAGAAAAAAATCACCGGCTTGCCTTCGACCCGCAGGAAGCCGGGATGCTGCGCGTGGACCTGGAGGGCGTGGCGCAGGGCGTCCACCACGTCTTGCTGACTGTGGATGAAGGGGGAATCTGGCCCAAACTCCACGCTGACCCGGAAGTCGGTGCCGTCGGCCACTTCCAGCATGAGGGCCAGGTTGGTCTCGGTCTGGTTGCCCTCGACCTGTGGGCCGTACCAAGCGACTACGAAAGCGTCAATGCCGGCTTCCTGAGCCTGGGCGATATGACGGACGACGGTCTCGCGGTCTCGAGAGTTATAAGGAGTGATAGGGAAATCCGACACCTTTTCCGGCGTCCAGGTGTTCTCGTCAAACCAGGCGTAATAGAAAGCCAGCACCAAAGGACTTTTCAGGCCTTCGTCGAGAAGGGCAGTATCTATACCTGAGAGATCACGGAGCACCTCTGGTGGATCTGCAATCCAGCGGCCCGAAAGCGGAGCACAAATCCACCACGAGCACAAATGTATTCCACTGCTGCTCAGGAGAAACAGCAGAGCAACCGGGATGACAAGCCATTTGATCGCGCTCATGGGGTCAGGTTAAGTATCCACCGGGGCACCCAGAGGCGTCCAAAGCCGGAGATACTGGCTGCGGTAGAGCCCAAGAATAAGGCGATGCTGAAAGCGATGAGAGCCCAGTCGGCGCGCTTGTATTCTAATTTTTGCAGCCAGGTGCGCTTGCCGATGCCGAAGCAACGCAGGTCCATAGCGTCAATGATGTCTTCACCGCTGACGATGGCGTTGATAGTCACCGGCACGATGAGGGGAGCCAGTTTGCGAATCTGGGCGATGATGCCACCTTCTAGCCTCTCCACCTCATAACCCCGCGCTCGCTGCGAGTCCAAGGTAATGCTGAAGTCACGGCCCAAGGTGGGCACGAAGCGAAAGGCCAGGTCCATAGCGTAGGCGAACTTGTCCGGCAAGCCCAGTCCCCGAAAGGTCACCCCGTACAGGCTGGGGTCTATGGTATAAGGAACGGTGATGGCCAGAGTGGTGATGGTGAACATGCGCACCATCTGACTGATGGCAAAGACCGTCTTCTCTACAGTGATGCTCAGCCCAATCCGCCATCCGACGATGGGGAGGGAAAGAGGACCCAGGCGAGTGATCAGATGTTCTTCGAAGTAGGCGTACTCCCGCCCGCCTCTCCCGGTCAGAAACGTCAGGATGGTCATGAAGACGATGAGGATGCTGATCAAGGTCCAGGCCCGGCGTGTCTCGCGCCAGGTGAGCTTGGCCAGGAAGTACTGGGCCAATGCCAAGGTCAAGAATCCCAGGACGACACGCAGATCCCAGAATTGGATGACAGAGAAAAGCATGGCCAGCATGAAGATGATGCGGGCTCGTGGATCCAGCCGTTGGATGATGGTATCACGCTCACGGTACTTCCAGGCGATCAGCATCTTGATTATCTCTCCTTTTCGGCCCTCACCCCTCCCCCGCCGCCTACGGCGGCACCCCCTCTCCCAAGCTTGGTAGAGGGGAAGAGGCAGGGTGGGTGAGGGCCTCCGGCTACCGTCCCGTCCGCGCCTGGACGGCTTGATAGGCAGCCAGCAGGATGGGCGTCAGGATCATGGCGTTGAGGATGTTGGAGCCGGCCGCCGGGGTAAACTCGCCGACCATAGCCACAAAGAAGGTATAGCCGTTGATCCAGATGTCGGCGATGGAGGCGAAGCCGATGCCAATGATGATCCCCAGCGTGCCCCAGATGTTGACCGCAGCCAGATCTAGGCCCGTCCTTTCTAACGCGAAACGCCCGGCGATCACCACCACACCGCCGATGAGAAACACCCACGCCCAGCCGCCAAAGTTGGTCTCCTCGCCGGTCCAGGGGTGGGCGACCACCGGATTGATCAGGATGATGGCCATGGCGATGACCACCAACACGGCGACAGCGATGGTCAGGGCATTGAGGCTGCGCCTCTTATCGGCGAAAAGCAGGACCAAGCCGGGCACCAGGCCCATGAAGCCGTTGCCGATGTCCCAGACCGGGAAGACCCCCCAGCCGGTGAGAAAGTCACCCAGGATGTTGCCCACGGCCCCGGTGAAAAAGCCCACCACAGGCCCGAAGACAAAGCCGAAGAAGATGGGCAGGCAAACGGTGGGGCGCAGCGACACCAGGCTGACCGAAGGCAAGGCGGCCGCGTTGGCCCACCAGGTCAGCACGCCGTAGAGGGCTGCGCCGATGGCCATGTAGACCACCTGGCGGGTGCCCACCACCCAGGCCTCGCTGGCGGCGGTGGCGAAGTAGACGATGTAGATGAGCACAGCAGCAATGAGAGTCCAAAGAAGCCAAGCCAGTCCCTGGAGCTTTGTCCCTTCCGGGCCGGTGAGCAAGCTGGCGATCCACATCAGGATGACGAAAACGACCAGAACCACCAGCCACGTCAGTGCTTTTTTCACAGTGTCAGACATTCTCCCCTACCTCCTTTTTATATTTGGGCCCCGCGTCCCTCCCCCGGCGCGAGGCGCGACGACCTATCATTGGATCAGCCCAAGTGCTTTCTGAGGCAGCATCACCTCGGGCAACCTAGCATGACAGAAAGGCGGCTCCAGACTGGCCACCATTGCCTCAAACCGGCCTCGGATAGCGGTAAGTTCGTGAGCATACTTGCCGATCAGTCTTTGGTCAAAAGTGGCGATAACCGACACACTCAGAATCTCACCCGCTTCGTCCGTGCCGAAGGTGGCCAGGCTCAATACTTTGGCATCCTCACGGGTAAAGTTTATCTGGCGCAGTCGCCGCGCCCAGCGCTTGAAATACCTGCCTGGATACAGCACCTCAACTTGGTCGAGAAAAGGGCGAATGCTGTGCAAGGCAAAGGTTCGCTCCAGCGAAAGCAAGATGTGTAACGATTCAGGAGCGATGAATAACCGTATCTGGCTCTTTGTTGCCCACTCCAGGGTACATAAAGCGATGGACTCCGCCTCCGATAGAGGAAGTACCCCTGCCATCGCCCTGTCCAAGCCTGATACTGATTTACGGGCGAAGTTCTTGTCCAGCAACAAGCGCATCTGGCTTGACAGGACGCTCACGATAATTGACCTCCGTTTCTTCCTCTGCCTCTGCTTCTGCTTGAGCCCAGACCTCGTCCCAGATGGCTT
>JAOZOT010000370.1 GCA_029933115.1 Anaerolineae bacterium
AAGATGGCGTAGAAAGCGCCCACAGCCCAGAAGAGGCGCGGGGTGCTCAGGCAGATCACCCGGTCGGCCTCTTGGCCCAACCGCCTGACGGTGTCGGGCGGGCCCACGGGGATGGCCAGGATGAGCTCCTTTGGCTCTTGCTTCTTCAGGGCGCGCAGGGTGGCCATGGTGGTGGCTCCGGTGGCCACGCCATCGTCTACTACGACCACGGTCTTGGCCGCCAGCTCCAGAGGCGGCCGGTCGCCCCGGTACTCCCTGGCGCGCCGCTCGATCTCCCGGCGCTGCCGTTCCGTCTCTTTCTCCACATAATCCTCAGAAACGCCCAATTGCTGGATCAGACTGTGGTCGAGCACAACCCCTCCATCAGAGGCCACCGCACCAATGGCCAGCTCTGGGTTGTGGGGCGCGCCGATCTTGCGCGTGATGTAAACGTCCAAAGGCGCACCTATGGCTTGGGCGACCTCGTAGGCCACCACCACTCCCCCCCGGGGGATGCCCAATACGATGACGTCCTCTTTCCCCTTGAGGAAATCCAACTTTTCGGCCAACAACTGACCGGCCTCTCGTCTATCTCGAAAGCGCATCGTTTCCCCCTTTGCTTCTTGTGGGCTTCAACTTCTTGTTGCCAGGGCCACCGCCTTCTCTACTGCCTCGGCCGGTGTGCGGGCCACGACGATGTCTCTCACTTCACGTCCGCCTCTGGACAGTTGCCAGGTGTCCAGCCCCACTACAGGGACGCCTAACTTGAGGGCGTAGGCGATTTCGGAGAGGGTGCCGTACTCGCCGTCCACGGCGATGACCGCCTGAGCGGTGCGCACCACGATAATGTTGCGGGCCTCGCCCAGCCCGGTGACGATGGGGATGTCCACGTAGGGGTTGGCGTCCCGGCGGCTGACCCCCGGCAGGATGCCGATGGTCTGCCCCCCGGCTTCTTTGGCTCCCCGGCAGGCGGCTTCCATCACCCCACCCAGCCCTCCACAGACCAGGGTCAGCCCCCGTTTCCCCAACTCCCGCCCCACGCCTTCGGCAATCTGGGCAATTTCCTCGGAACAGCGTCCTGCCCCGATTACGGCAATGATCATGGCCTCAGCCTTCCAACTTTACTTCCGCCAGGCGAGTGTACACCGCTCCGCCGGGCCGCAGGTCGCTGCGCATCAGATTGACAGACCGCACTTCCATTTGACCCAGGGTCCCTATCTCCAGAGTCTCGACTAGCTCTCCCAGGCGGCGCCGGTCGCCGGAGCCAACCCGCTTCTGGACTCGTCCCAGGGTCAGGTGGGGGCTGAACTTGCGCTTCTCGGGGGGATAACCCAACGGAGCCACGTTCTCCTCGATGGCTTTGTGCAGTTGGGCTAGGGTTCCCGTTTCCTCCTGAATGCCGACCCACACCACCCGGGGGCGCTTGAGATTGGGGAAGCACCCCAGCCCTCCGCACGAGAGGGAGAAGGGCGCAAATCCTTGACAGCTTTTTTGCAACGCCCTGGCTATCTCCTCGATCTGATCGGCCGGCACATTGCCCAGGAACTTCAAAGTCAGGTGTATGCCCCCCGGCCTGACCCAGCGCACGCTGCCCTGGGGCGCTTTGCCTTTGAGTTGTTCCTGCAATTTGGTCAACTCGTCTTTGATGCTCTCGTCGAGCTCGATGGCGATGAAAGTACGGATTCTTTCCATGCGGTTTCACCCAACTCGAAAATCTTTTTGGCGTTGCCACCCAACACCTTGTTCAGTTCGCCTTCCTCCAACCCGGCCCCTCTAATCCGCTTGAGAAAACGCCGTTGGGAGATGAGGGGGTAATCGGTAGCGAAGAGAACCTTGTCGGATACCAATTGGACAGCCAAGGGAAAGATCGCATCGTCGTAGAGATACAGGGAGGCTGCGGTGTCATAATACACGTTGCTGAAGGCCCTTCTCACCTCCGGCATCAACTCGTAGAAGGGTAGGCCCCCACCCCAATGGGCGCAAATGAGGGTGACCTGGGGGAAGCGCTGGACGAAGCGATGGACAACGTCGGGGGTGATAGTGCCCTTGCCGCGGTAGAAATGGCCCACCGGCTCGCTGGTGTGGGTGAGGATGGGCAAACCGTGGGCCAGGGCGATCTCAACCAGGGGACGCATGGTTGCTTCGTCGTCCAGGCGGTAGCCTTGACCGTCGGGCATGAGCTCGCCGATGCCTTTCAGGCCACCGGCCACGCAACGTTCCACCTCCTGTATGGCCTCGGCCCCACACCTGGGATTAACGCAAGCGAAGCCGATGAGGCGATCTGGGTAGCAAGCCACAGCTTCCATCACGTAATCGTTGGCCAGCCGGCAGAGGCCCATGTCGGCCCAGGCGAAGCCAAAAGTAACGGCCGCGTCTATGCCGGCAGCATCCATCTCGGCGATGAGTTCTTCAGCCGTGGCCAACCTGGCTTTGGGGTCACCGTAGAGCTCACCGAACCAGATATCGCGGGTCAGATACTCCTCTCGCTTCTCGATAATCTCGGGAGGATTGATGTGAGTGTGAAAGTCAACGATCAGATCCATACCTACGTTCATTTTCGCACAATGCGCGACAAAAGTCAAGTCATTGTTGACAGTATTGAAAATTTGTGGTAGTGTTAACGTGGGAGTAGTGCAGGCGATGGGTGAGAGAGAGACTATCTACGGTCGCAATGCAGTGAGCGAGTGCCTGCGGGCCGGACGGCGCAGAGTTTACAGGCTGCTTCTGGCTCAAGGGGTGAGAGAGACAAACCTCGTGGCCGAAATCGTAGCTCTGGCTCGCCAGGCTGGGGCGGTCGTAGAAAGGGTCGAGAAGGCAGCACTGGACAAGATTGGCCCCGTCAACCACCAGGGCATCGCGGCGGAAGTATCGGCCTACCCTTATACCAATCTGGAGGAAATTTTGGGCCTGGCTGAGGGGTGCGACGAGCTACCCTTTTTGCTCCTTCTCGATTGTTTGGAGGACCCTCAGAACCTGGGCACGCTGCTGCGCACAGCCGAAGTGGTGGGGGTGCATGGGGTCGTCATCCCTAAGCGCCGCGCTGCGAGGATCACTCCGGCCGTCACCAATGCCTCGGCCGGGGCCGCAGAACACCTTCGGGTGGCACGGGTGACCAACCTGGTGCGAACTATTGAAAGCTTGAAAGAGAGAGGGGTGTGGGTTGTTGGCCTAGAGAACCTGCCCCAAGCCCGGCTTTACGACCAATTTGATTGGAGCGGCCCTCTGGCCTTGGTGGTGGGTAGTGAGGGACGAGGGGTGCGACGGCTGGTGCTGGAAAGCTGTGATGTGGTGGTCAGGCTGCCTATGCGTGGCCATGTAGGCTCACTGAACGCTGCTGTGGCCGGCTCTATCGCCCTTTACGAAGCGTGGCGCCAACGGGAGGGCCGATGAGTGCAGAGCACCTCCTCGTTGACGGTTACAACGTCATCAACGCTTGGCCTGAGTTGCGGGAGTTGGGCAATCTGGAACACGCACGCGCCAGGCTGATAGAACTGCTGGCCAGTTACCGAGCTTTTCGGGGTATCGAAGTCATCGTCGTTTTCGATTCGCCGGCAACTGTCCCCCAGCCTCCTCAGGACATTGATGGTGTGACGGTAGTCTACGCTACTGCTCCCTACCAGGCCGATCATGTCATTGAAGCCCTGGCCCACAGGCTATCAGAGGTGGAAGGGCTCACGGTGACTGTGGCCAGCTCTGATTCCTTGGAGCGCCGTTTGGTGTTTGGGCTCGGCTGCCGGCGTCTCAGCGCTGCTGAACTGATTCGCGAAGTGCAGGGGATCCTCAGCACTATTAACCGGAGATACGGTCGAGAGCAACCTCCTGCGCGGGCAGCCTCAATGGCCGAACGCCTGAGCGAGTCTGTACGTGAAGCTTTGCGCCAGATCAGCCTGGACCAAGAAATTTGACATTTTGCCCAGATTCAATATAATCAATTGTTCAGAAGTCTTGAAGTCCACAGACTGCAATTTTGGGACGCTGAAGTGGCAGGATTTGTGGTCTGTTGAGACTTGATATTGGACTTGACCACAGTCTGTGTTGTGGTATAATTAGGACAGAAATTGCGCCGACTTTGGGAAGGGACTCTCCATTTTTGTTTGTATCTGCGTAGAAAGCCGACGTAGCTCAAGCGGCAGAGCAAGCGATTTGTAATCGCTAGGTTGCGGGTTC
>JAOZOT010000877.1 GCA_029933115.1 Anaerolineae bacterium
GTGATATCTGCCGGCCCATCTTTTAGCTTTTGGGAAGGTCAACAACAAGGGGGTGGCCACCGATTCCACCCGGTGTAGGACCACGCCAAAAAGAAAGGAGGGCTTTGACATGAAAAAACAGAAACTTCCGTTACCCAGTTGCAGTGTGTTGATCATTGCCGGCGTAGTATTTTTGATTCTGATCCTGCTATCTTCAAGCTACACCCAAATCAGATACGGCACGGTGGGAGTAGTCACTCGCTTTGGAGCAGTGACGGGAAGGGTTATGCATCCGGGCCTGAACTGGAAATTGCCTCTCGTTGAGGGGGTGGTGCGCTATCGCACCCAGGAGATCATCTATCAAACCGCCAGCGAAGGAGAGTCACAGGCGGACTATGTGGACTTTCCCACCGATACCACCACCGCAGACGGGCAGCAGATTGTTCTGAAATATTCCATTCGCTTCCGCATTGATCCCCAAAAGGTGGGCTGGATCGCCAACAACATTGGCGACGAGCGAGACGTGGTGGAGAAGGTGGTCAAGTTCCACAGCCGCATCCTGGCTCGCAATATCCCCAAGGAATACGCGGCTCTCGACCTCTACACAGGGAACATCCAGGCCGTCCAGGATCAATTTGAAGAGCAACTCAGGCCCCTCTTTGCCGAGAAAGGGATCATCCTCGACAGTTTCGGCCTGCGCAAGATCGAGTTCACCGAAGATTACAAGCAAGCCGTGGAGCAGAAGCAGATTGAGGCTGAGAACGTCATCACGGAGCAACACCGGGCTGAGCAGGCAATCTACCAGGCTAAAGCCCAGGTTGAGCGGGCCAAGGGTGAGGCCCAGTCCACCATCGAAC
The DNA here is from genome assembly GCA_029933115.1 of Anaerolineae bacterium. GTDB lineage: Bacteria > Chloroflexota > Anaerolineae > E26-bin7 > E26-bin7 > E26-bin7. The sequence continues at coordinate 837 of JAOZOT010000877.1, forward strand.
GGGCCAAGGGCGAGGCGGAAAAGGTGAAGCTGCTGGCGGAAGCAGAGGCAGAGGCTATCCGTATCAAGGGTGAAGTCCTGGCAAAATACCCGGCCATCATCCAACTGCAATTCGTGGAGTCCCTGAGCAGCCCCCAAAGCAGGGTCACCTGGGGCATCATGCCTCCCGGCAGCTTTGTCCCCTTCCTCAATCTGACGCCCGGTGAGACCATGCCTGGGGCCA
>JAOZOT010000371.1 GCA_029933115.1 Anaerolineae bacterium
CTTTGAGGCGCTGAAGCGCCCACTACGAGCAAGAGTTGCGGTCTACTGAGGCTCGCAGTGGCGACTTTAGTCGCCGGCTACGCAGCCAAAACGACTAAAATCGTTACTACGAACTCCATAACATAATAATGAGAATTGCTGGCCTGAGGTAAGTCCACACGTAAACGTGGGCAAGTGATCGAGTGGGGCAGCCTGCCCAACCACGATTGAGTGCAGAGCTACCCTGGCCTGAAGCAGCAATTACTTTCCGGGGAGGAGTATGAGCGCATCTTCTGAACAAATGTATACCGACATCCTGATCATCGGCAGCGGCATCGCGGGCGGCACAGCGGCCCTGCGGCTGGCCGAGAATAACGACCTGCACGTGACTATCATCACTCAGGCTCCAGACCCCCGGGAGTCCAGCACCTACTATGCCCAAGGGGGCATTATCGGGCGTGGGCCGACCGACTCGGCCGAACTTCTGACGGAGGACCTGGAACGAGCCGGTGCTCACACGAACAACCCGGCTGCGGTGAAAATCATCGCTGAGGAAGGCCCCAGGCTCATGCGCCAACTGCTGCTGGATGAACTGGCAGTGCCTTTTGACCGCACGCCGGCCGAAGGGTTGGAATATATCAGAGAAGCAGCCCACTCCACCGACCGTATTTTGCACGTCGAGGATGCCACAGGGCGGGCCATCGAAGAGAAGCTGGTCGAAGCCCTGAGCTCTCGACCCAACATCACCCTGCTGGCCAGGCACACGGCCGTTGATTTGCTCACCCCGGCCCATCACTCCCGCAACCCGCTGGATGTCTATCCACCGCCCTCTTGTGTGGGAGCCTACGTTTTCGATCAACAGCAGAGGAAGGTGAAAACCGTTCTGGCTAAAAAGACTATCCTGGCCACGGGAGGCCTGGGGCAAATTTATCTCCACACCACCAATCCTCCTGTTGCCCGCGGGGATGGGCTGGCCATGGCTTATCGAGCTGGGGCAAGAGTTATCAACGCCGAGTACGTGCAGTTTCACCCCACTGCCTTCTACCGCTACGGCCTGGCTCGTTTCCTGGTCTCTGAGGCGGTGCGGGGCGCAGGAGCGCGCCTGGTAGATGCTCAGGGCGAACCCTTCATGCAGAAATATGCCCCTCAGTGGAAGGACCTGGCCTCTCGCGATGTCGTGGCGCGAAGCATCCACCAGGAGATGCTGACTACCGGAGCCAAATGCGTCTACCTCGATCTAAAGTCCTACATCCCCAGAGACAAAATCCTGGAGCATTTCCCCAACATCTATGAGAAATGTCTTTCTTACGATGTGGACATCACTACTGATTTGGTGCCTGTGGTGCCTGCCGCCCACTACTTTTGTGGCGGGGTGTGGGTGGATGAGTGGGGGCGGACCAGTCTCAAGAACCTTTACGCGGCCGGCGAAGTATCCTGTACCGGGGTGCATGGCGCCAACCGCCTGGGCAGTGCCTCCCTTCTGGAGGGCCTGGTCTGGGGCTGGCGGGCTGCCGAGGATGCCCTGCGCACCATTGACGAGCCTCTGGGAGTGGACCCGGCCGACATCCCACCCTGGTACGATGAGGGCCTCACCAAGACCGCCGACCCCGCCCTCATCAGCCAGGACACGGCCAACATCAAATATGTGATGTGGAACTATGTGGGGCTGGTGCGCAGCACCCGTCGCCTGGAGCGGGCCATTGATGACCTGCACCACCTGAAAGCCGAGATTGACAAATTCTACCGCACCACCAAATTGAGCGACGAACTGATTGGCCTGCGCAACAGCGTGCAGGCGGCCCTGATCGTGGCTCACGCCGCCTGGGAGAACAAGGTGAGCCGGGGCTGCCATTACCGAGAGGACTGAAAGCCGGAGACCAAGGAATCAGCAGCGATGAAAGAGATCCCCATTGAAACAATCCAGACGATTGTCGAAAAGGTCTTCCCTGGAGCCGAGATTGAATCTTGCCAGAAACTAGAGTCGGACTCTTGTCTAAATTACGACCTGCGCCTCTCCAACTTGATGGGCCTGACCCTCAAGGTCTATCTACAGCCCACTGAGAAGCGCGAACCTTGGAAAGAGACCTACATTCTCAAGCGGGTGGCCGAGGAAACCGGCGTGCCTGTGCCTCAGGTCCTCCTCTTCGACGACAGCGGTCAGCTCCTGGCTGTGCCTTACGCCGTCCACACCCGTTTGCCTGGGCACAGCCTGGGTGCAGTCTTGCCGGAGATGGCCGAGGAGGACATAGAGATGGTGGGCTATGAGATGGGACGTTACCTGGCCCGGCTGCACGTCATGTCCGGAGAACGCTACGGAGACTACTTTGTGGAGGATCCTTTAGCCAGCCCCAATGAGCGGGATTACACCTTGGCCAGAGTAGACTCGTGGCTGAAAGAGTGCGAAGACAATCACCTGTTGAACTCAGACGTGATCGAGACCTTGCGGCAGACTTTTGAGAAGGCCGATTTCCTGGATCAGGAGAAGCCATGTCTGGTACATGGCAACTATCACGAGGGGAACGTGAATGTGGAAGAAGGAGCCGCCGGCTACCACGTGACAGGTATCTCCGGGTTCGAACATTCCCAGGCCTGGAGTCGGGAGTGGGACATGGTCAGACTCTTTGGCCACGTTTTCGACCGTTATCCTATTTTGCAAGAGGGTTTCCTGAACGGTTACACCGAATCCGTGGAACTCTCCGAACGCTTCTGGGATCGGCTAAGGCTCTATCAATTGGCTGTGGCCATCTTCCAGGTGCAATATGGCCATCACATAGGCAACGCAGACTTGGTCAAAAGTTACCAGGAGCGCCTGTCACGATTGCTGCAAAATCCCAAGGTGGAGGGGAATGAGCGACAAGAAGACCGTTAGAGACGTGAACGTTAAGGGCAAACGGGTTCTGGTGAGGGTGGACTTTAATGTGCCATTGGACGACGGCCAGGTGGCCGACGACACCCGCATACGAGCAGCCTTGCCCACCATTCAATATTTGATAGAGCACGGGGCCAGAATCATCCTCATGTCCCATTTGGGGCGGCCCAAGGGCAGGGTCGTGGAGGACCTTCGCCTGACCCCCGTGGCCAAGAGGTTGGCCGAGTTGCTGGGCAGGCCGGTAGCTATGGCTGTAGACTGTGTCGGTGAGGAGGTAGAAGCGGCGGTCGAGAGGTTGAGGCCGGGCGATGTCCTCCTTTTGGAGAACCTGCGCTTTCACCCTGGCGAGGAGGCCAACGACCCCGAGTTCGTGAGACGGTTGGCTTCTCTGGGCGAAGTCTACGTCAACGACGCCTTTGGCACAGCCCATCGTGCCCACGCCTCTACCGAGGGCGTGGCTCACCTCCTGCCCGCCGTGGCCGGTTTCCTGATGGAAAAGGAGTTGAACTTTTTGAGCAAGGCTCTGGAAAATCCGGAGCACCCCTTTGTGGCCATTCTGGGGGGAGCCAAGATCTCTGACAAAATCGGTGTGGTGGATAACCTGCTGGGCAAAGTAGACGCCCTTCTCATTGGCGGGGGAATGGCCAATACCTTCCTCAAGGCGCAGGGGCACCAGGTAGGGCAATCGCTGGTGGAAGAGGAGAGCCTGCCATTGGCCCGGGAGCTCTTGAACAAGGCAGGCCGCAAGCTGGTCCTGCCTGTGGACGTGGTGGTAGCCGACCGATTTGACGCAGAAGCGCAGTCAAAGATCGTTGGCGTAGAAGAAGTGCCGGCACAATGGCGTATCCTGGACATTGGGCCGGCCACAGTAGAGCGCTTTGCCCAGGAGCTTTACGTGGCCAAAACCGTGGTCTGGAACGGCACTATGGGGGTCGCCGAGTTCCCCCGATTTGCCGCCGGCACCCGGGCTATCATCGAGACCTTGGCCGAGAGCGGGGCGATTACCATCGTAGGCGGTGGAGATACCGCCGCGGCCGTGCACCAGGCGGGAATGGTCGAGAAGATGACCCACGTCTCCACAGGGGGCGGGGCCAGCCTGGAGTTGCTGGAGGGCAAAGTCCTGCCCGGGGTAGCGGCTTTGGCTGACAAGTGAGCAACTGTCTACGAGGGCAGTCACCGCCTCCCGCCTGGCGATAAATCGCCAGGCTGAGCAGGGGAAGGGCGCTGAAAGCACCCTAAACGGCCATCTACGCAGGGCGATAGCCCGCTGATGAAGGTTGAGAAAATA
>JAOZOT010000878.1 GCA_029933115.1 Anaerolineae bacterium
GCCGGGGGCGGCGGGGTGCTCGGCGATGCGGTAGGTCACACCGCCGATGAGCAGTTCTTCGTTGACTTGGGGTCGAAAAGCCATAATGATCACATCCTGTTTTTTTTCCTTTTACCACGGAGACACGGAGAACACTGAGAAAGTGAGAAACTCATATGCACCTCGATTATGAAGACCTATGAGACGCCGAGAAGAGGTGATGAAACCTCTGATTCAAGCTTATATCCTGATGAGCGTAAACTTGTATCTCTTGAGCATTCAGGTTATAATCACACCGAGTATAGATGGTGGAACGGGGGAACCTTATGACTTTGGATGACATTCTCCAAGACATTTACGCCCTTGAGGACGAGTTGCGCGCTTATGAGCGCAAATATAACGTGTTGTCGGAGACCTTCTACGAGGCATACGTGAACGGTGAAGAGCCTCCTGACGACGCCTGGGTTCGGGATTGGACGGCCTGGGCCAGCGCGTACAAACTGTGGCTGCGCCGGCGGGAGCAGTACCGGGCCGCCATCGCTCGGCTGCGGGCACAGGCCGGCTCCCTCTCCGGTATGATCGCCAGGACGGCCCGCCATGAACCCATTCTCGTCCCTGCATAAGTACGAGCGATTCGTCTACACCCTGCAAGAACGGTTCCCCTCTATCGCGTATTCGACACTGGTTGTTGTGCAGCGTGGTCGCCGGTTTGCGGAACTGAGCGGCGAACTGGTGTTTGCGGGTGGCCACCGGCTGGTCGTATATGAGCGCCTGACCTGGGACGAAGGACCGCTCACTATTGAGGGCTACAGTTACGAGGCGTGGCGCGGGAGCGAGAAACTGTATTGGTACGATTCGCAGCCCCACCCTGGCGATCCTGCGCTGGCGAGCAGCCATCCCCATCACAAGCATATTCCTCCTGACATCAAGCACCACCGCATTCCGGCACCGGACCTGAGTTTCACAGCGCCCAATCTGCCCTTTTTGATCCGTGAGATGGAGAGCAAACTGGCGGGTTACACGGCGATTCGGAACCGTGAACGATAGGGAAGCGCGAGTTAACCTGCGCGGTCTTTC
>JAOZOT010000879.1 GCA_029933115.1 Anaerolineae bacterium
CAGGGCCGGCTGCGGCCTCACTCTCCCGCAGGTTGCGAACCCTGCGGGAGGATCATCCTTTCCTTCACCAGAGCTTGGTGCCTTTGTGTCTTCGTGGTGATTCCCAGCAGCAGGGCCGGCTGCGGCCTCACTCTCCTGCAGGTTGCGAACCCTGCGGGAGGATCACCCTTTAGCCTTGAGCTATCACACAAGCCACGCCGAGGCCGTTGGGGCCAGCGTGGGTACCGATGATAACACCCGCTTCGGCGATCAGGATGCGCTCCGGGGGGTGTAGAAACGAAATCTCTTCCACCAAGCGTCCGGCCTCTTGCGGGGCGTTGGAGTGAAGCACCGCCAGTTCCTCCAGAGGGCCAAGCTCAGCGGTAAGCTCTATCAAACGCTGAATGGACTTCCGCCTCGTCCGCACCCGTTCCAGGGGCAAAACAGCAGAGTCTCTGACTTCGACCATGGGCTTGATGTTGAGCAGAGTACCCAAAGCAGCCACCGTCTTGCTGACCCGTCCTCCCTTGCGCAGGTATTCCAACGTATCCAGAGCAGCGAAGAGACGCACCCGGGGCCTCATATCCTCCACCAGAGCCACGATCTGGGCCAATGACCGGCCCTCCTGGGCTGCTCGCGCCGCAGCAATGACCAGCCAACCCAGGCCCATAGAGACCTGGCCAGAATCAACGAGGGCAATTTCCGCCTCGGAAACGGCCTCCGCCCCAAGGCAAGCAGAGCTGTAAATGGCACTCAGGGCACCGGCCAGATGGATGGAGATGATCTGATCGGTCTGGCGCGCCAGTTCCTTATAAGTAGCTTCAAAGAGCCCTGCCGCTGGAGCCGATGTGGTTGGCAGAGTGGGGCTGAGCTTCAGCTTGGCGTAGAACTCTTCCTTGCTCAAATCAATGCCATCACGATAGGTCTCCAGGCCGAAATGGACGTTGCAGGGCACGACGGTGATTTCCAGTTCGGCCGTCAATTTCTCCGGGATGTCGGCCGTGCTATCGGTAACGACCTTGACTTTTCTCATAACTTTTCATCGGGAGAGCAACTCCCCCAACCACCCAACCACC
>JAOZOT010000372.1 GCA_029933115.1 Anaerolineae bacterium
GTGTGGGAACATGCCCCACCCGATCACTTGCCCACGTTTACGTGCGGACTTACCTTGACTGAACGGAGAAGGAGAAATGGAACAATTTGAGTTGAGAGCAGAGAAGAGAACCATCATTGGGAAAAGGGTCAAAGGTCTGCGTAGGGAAGGACTTGTTCCCGCTGTCCTCTATGGCCCCAAAACGGAGCCGATCCCCATCCAGTGCGACAGGCGGGAATTGCAGCGTATTCTGGCCAGAGCTGGGGGCACCAACCTGATTTCCCTGAGGATAGGTGACGATGGTGAGCCAAAGATGGCTTTGGCCCGCGAAGTGCAGCGCGATGCAATCACCAACGAGCTCTATCACGTTGACTTTTACCAGGTGGTGATGACGGAAAAGGTCAAGACCGACGTCAGTATAATCTTCACCGGCCAACCGCCCGCGGTGCAACAGAACATGGCTATGTTGCTCCAGGGCATGGACTCGGTGGAGGTCGAATGTTTGCCCGGCAATCTGATTCATTCTATCGAGGTAGACCTTTCCACGTTGGGGATTGACGAAGCCATCTATGTGAGGGACCTCCGGGTGCCTGACGACGTCACTATTCTGACCGATGGCGACGAAGTGGTGGCCAAGGTCCAGCGTCTGCGCGTTGCTGTGGAAGAGGAGGAAGAAGTAGAAGCGGCTCCGGGTGAAGTAGAGGTCATCGCCAAGGGTAGAGCGGAGGAAGCTGAAGAGGCGGGGGCAGAGGAGGAGAAGGCAGAGCCGGCGGAGGATACCGCATAGGCGTCTATGGACTGGCTCGCAACTCTCGCCCTGTGGCTGGATCGAGCCTGAGGCTGCCAAAACGGATGCTGCTGACCTTTTCCATGCTGGTGAGAGGTGTACAGACGGCCAAGGTTTGGGAGTTCCTCTCGTATTCCTGGGCAACGCCTAGAGCCAAAGCGAATCCTTCTTCATCTTGAAAGGCCAGGACCCGTCCCCGGCTCATTTCCTCGATGCCGAACACCACAGTGCTCCTGAGGGGAACTTCTAGGATGCTGGCTTTTCCAAAGTACCTGCGAAATCGCTCCTCTCGGTAGCGGATCCGAGTTTCTCGATCCCTCTCTTGTATGTGTTTGGAAACCCGCAGTTCGTGTACTCGCACCCTGCGGTCGCGCCGCCACGGCCAGAGAATGTGTTCCAGTTCTAGGCCTCTGGCCAGACTCACCAAAGTGGAGGGCTGTAGGAGCTCGATCTTCCACTGTTTGAGGGCTCCTCCTCCAGCGGCGCGGTCCACCAATCCCGTCGTGTCCACCACGATGGCTTCTGCCCCCATCTCTTGAGCTTTCATCTGAAGTTTGTGGGCTCCGATCACGGTGGGCAGCATGTGCCCGCGAGGCGAGGTGGATCCGACAAAGTAGGAGAATGTTTCACCCGGGAGTGGGAGGCGGGATTCTGCGTCGTTGGTGGCCGAAAGCGCCAAAGTCATAGTCGTAGGCAGGCCAAGGGTGCTTTGCCCCACATCGCAGTCCAGGAAGCCGACCTTACCATGATAGCGGCAGAGTTGTCGAAAAAGATAGCGGGCCAGGGTCGTCTTCCCGGTGTCAGACCTCCCGATGACCATGATTGTGCCTTTCAGGGAGGCCGGGTCGAATCTTTGCCATTCTTGAGGGATGTGGATAGTAGTGTGATTATCGAGGGTGAGGCAGTGTAGATTGAGCATTGTACCTTCGGTGTAGTGGGGTTTGGGCTGGGTGCGACGTGCTTGCCTTGGAAGACGCAGGTGCGTCGCACCTTGACTTTGCGGCCAGAGTTACCCAGAGTCGGCCCAACGCTCCATCAAACTCAGGATGACAAAGAGAAGCCCAATGACACCCGCTCCCAGGAACAGACAACTGATTCCCATGAGAGCGGCGCCGGGGCCGTAGATCAGACCGATTAGCCCCCCGCCGACCAGAACCAGAAACACCACCACAGCTATGGTCAGCCGGCGTTCGGTCTGGCGGCGATACTTTCGCAGGTCAGTGGGCTCTTTGGACTCGGAAGACATGGCTCCCCCGTCATCCAACCATCATGCTGTAGTCTGGCGAATTTTGACTACCGCTATATCTTGAAAAGAAGCCGCATGTAACCGCAAGATGTAGTGCTTCGTAGTGGCGACTTCAGTCGCTTTTCACCATTCTGAACGGCTAATGAACTTTAACGTAGCGAATGCGCAATCAGCTCAAGTTTTATAGGGTCGACTCGAAAATCGACAACTTGGCGAACAGTGGCAGTGGCAATTGAAAAGGCAGAGGCTGGCGGAGGTCGATGACCGGTCCGGCGAAAGCTCCTTTGGGTGAGAACTTGAGCACGCATCCGTCAACCTCATAGTGAACCTCGGCTCCGCTGTGCATGGCTATCCGCACCACGTCTTTGAGTTGATCCAGACCGCGATCGGCACGGCCGGGGATATGGATGGCATTGGGGCGAAAGTAGTATCGAATCGCCCAGCGGATGAAATTAGGCAAGAAGGTGATCAGTTGCTCCTGAATCTGAACAGCCTCAGACGAGAAGAAACGCATATGACCCAGGTGGAAGGTGCCTTTGAACTCCTTGATACCCGCCTCGATGTCTTGGCGACGATTGTAGAACTGCACACTCTCTGCCGTCCCCAGCTTGTAGCGGGCCAAAGTGGCAGTTTGCCCCCACGCCGCGTCCGGCGGCGAGATGACCAGAGTGCTATAGCGCACCGTATCGCCCCGTTGTTGCCGGGTCAGGATCAGCCGCACCGGATAGGGACAGCGACCAAACTGGGTGCGTGTGCCTTCCGTGGCCTGGGTGATGGCATTGACCGCTTCCCAAACCGTTTCGAAGGTGACATCACGTTTGAGTTGGGGCGTTGCGGTGCGGCCGTGCGCTTTGGTCGCCACATCGTAGCCCAGTTCGGTCAGCAAGGCCACATTCTCCGGGGTGCCAAACCCGCCATCCAGACTGAAAATGACCTCCAGAGGCTGCGGATTGGTGCGGTTGTCCTCCTCGTAGCGCGCGATGCGCTCTTCCAGAGCCTGAAGGCGTTCCTCTACCACCTGAGCACGGGTCAGAAACCGCCGGGCGCTTCTAGCGGCTTGTTGTTGACGCCGGCGGGCCGAGGCTTGCCGGCGTTGATAGGTCTCCAGATGCCGTCGCGCTCGCGCCAACCGGGAATGGGGGCGCACCTCTCGTCCAACATACTCCGCCTCCAAACACTCTACCTCTTGTTGGGTTTGTCGGATCAGGAAGTGCAATTCCCAAACCCGCTCTTCCGACCCTTGGGCGCGCTCTTGGGCTCGACGCGCTTTGTCACGCCAGTGCGCTTCCTCCTGCCGCAACTGCTCCCGCTGTGGGTACAACAGCTCCACCCGACGCCGCGGGCGTCCCACCCGCCGTTCGGCGATGCTGAGGAGCGTTTCCAAGGTCTGGCAGGAGACGGTCTTCTCCCCAAAGTGCGCACTGCCCAAAGTCACTCTGTAGAGCGGGGTGCGCAACGAGATACTCGCCATCCGAAATCCCGGTTGCAGGCGTCCCTCAATCAGCCCCGGCTCTACGCCCGGCATATCGGCGGTCGTCGCCAGGCCGGTGGTGTCCCCTTCCAACCGCAAGGGGCCTCCTGTGGCCAACGCTTCTTCCAGGTCACGGGCCAGAAAGGGGGCCGAGATGCGTTCCAGGGCGGCCTGGAGATCACTGACGGTGGTTGCATCTGCTCGCCGCAACGCTCGGCTCACGCCGGTATAGTGGGCAAACCCCTGGGGGTCCCAAGCAGCCGTGACCAACGGATCAGCACGGATGGCATCGGCCACCAGGTCTATGTCCTGCAAGTTTCGGTATCCTGCTGCCAGCGCCGCCAGCAGCTCGCGCAGCTTGCGCTGCGGTGCCCGCTTGTACACGCGCCCCGGAAAGCGTACCTGATCCAGCGCTTCGAACAGCCCAATCTGCTGCCCGAACATTCCCAGTCCGACCAACAGCGCGTGGTCGGTGTGTTGAACTGTCACCTGAGCATCTGCTGCCATCGCATCCTTCCCACGTGGTATGATGCATTAGCATACCACACAAGTGGGCTGCACACCAAACCGGCAGCAGACGCCAAGTTATCGTTTTTTTCACGTCTGATATCAAATGCGCCCTGATTGCGCATTCACTACGT
>JAOZOT010000880.1 GCA_029933115.1 Anaerolineae bacterium
TGTTTCTAATCATACCTGGCCACAATGGCCTGGGCCGTTGCTTTCACCTTCTCCACCAATTCTGGTGGCCGGATCACGGTTGCCGCCTCTCCGTAGCGCAGGACGAAGCTGGACGGCCAGTCCAGTTCCGAGGACATGAAAGTGATCGTCACCGAGCCATCGGGGTTCTCCGTCAGGTGTTGCCAGTGGGCGTGCTCCTCTTTGATGAAGAGGGCTGCTGGGGGATCGAACCTTACTTCTATTTCGTAGACCGGTTCCGGCGGTTTGAATGATTGGGCCATGTATTCCGTGACTGAGAAATCGGCCGGCCTGACGAAGGTGGTTTCCAGCGGTGTCAGAGCCTGAATGCGGTCCACGCGGAAGGTGCGCATTTCGCCGCGCAGGTGGCAGTGGCCGACCAGGTACCAGAGCCCCCACTGGTGCACCAGGGCGTAGGGGTCCACTTCCCGCTCCGTGGTCTCCCGGCGGCTGAAGGCATAGTAGACCAGGCGCACCCGCCTCCGGTCCTCGACGCAGCGACGTAGCTCGTCAATAAAGTGCTCCCAGGGGCTGTAGTCGAAGCGGTGCAAGCCCGTCACCACCAACGCTTCCTGAGCCCGGCTCACCTCCTGAAGCAACTCATCGGGCAGCACGTTGTCCAGTTTGGCCGTGGCCGAGCGGGCGGCGTCACGATAGGATTTGCCCCACACCTCTTTGATCAAGTTGGCTCCCAGATAGAGGACTGTGGCCTCCTCGGCGGTGAAGATCAGCGGTGGCAATTTGTATCCCTTCACCAGTGAAAAGCCGCCGTAGGGTCCCCTTTCGGAGTAGATGGGGATGCCCAGTTCATCCAGCATACCCATGTAGCGGTGGATGGTCCGCTCCGAGACCCCCAACTCCGCAGCCAGTTCGGCGGCTTTGACGCTGGGTTTGGATTGCAGGATGAAGATGATGGAAATCAGGCGCGTGGCAACATTGCCCATTTGTCTTTTTCCCCAAGGTCATTGTAGCACAATATCATGACAGTTTATGTCATAATTATATCACCTTTGCCGGAGAATGTCACTATCTAT
>JAOZOT010000373.1 GCA_029933115.1 Anaerolineae bacterium
CGGTGCTCTGCGGCCAAAAACGACTGAAGTCGTTACTACGAGCGCCGCCCAATGCCCGTAGTGGCGACTTGAGTCGCTAATGACCGGTGCTCTGCGGCCAAAAACGACTGACGTTACTACGAGCGCCGCCGCCTCGAATTTTCAGACACGCTCTGAGCCGATGGGCCGACCTTCCACACCCGGTGGGGGAGAATGTGGGCCTGGATTGCAAACCCAGGCCGAGCGGGGAATGTGTGGAGGGACACCGTTCGGCTGAGCCCACGAAGCCCCCCACACCCCTCGACCTGCGGCGCAGGCGCGAGTTGGCGGGAGCGTGGACGGTTGTCAAAGACAAACACACGATCAAACCCATTATACCTCAAATGGATTCCATGAGCAAACTATTGGACACCGCAGCGGTCAAGAGATTGGCCCTCGAACAGGGCTTTGACAAAGTGGGCATCGTCTCGGCGCAGGATTTCGACTTTCCCGCCTGGGTGCACTCGGCCATCGTGCTGGGCCACGCTACCCTGGACGAGGCCTACGATTACGAGATGTATATCCAATACCAGAGCCGGCGCAAGTGGCACAAGACCATCTACACTCTGCTGGAGGCCCTCTCGGCGCGGCTGGCTCACGCCCTGCGCCGGCAAGGTTGTCGGGCCGAGCACCTGACCTTTGAGGACAGCATCTCTATCATGGACCTCAAGAAGGCCGCTGTGCTGGCCGGGCTGGGGACGCTGGGGCTGAACAATGTGGTGGTCAACAAAGAATACGGCCCGCGCATCCGCTTTGGAGCCGTATTCACCGATCTGGAATTAGAGCCCGACCGGCCGCTGGACGAGTACTATTGCTCCAGTTGTACCATCTGCTGGGGAGCCTGTCCCACCCAAGCCCTGGGGCCCAATGGCTTTGACCGCTCTCGTTGCATCGCCGAGTTCAACCCCACGCCAGAGATGCTGGAGCGGCAGGGACAGTTGTTGAAATTCCCCACGCCGGTCACCCGCTTGCAGTGCGTCAGGTGTCTGACTTCTTGTCCCATCGGCAAGCGCCTGCCGGTGGAGATGTGGTTCGACGTGCGGGACGAGGGGGAAGGGGAGAGCACCTAATCTATTACCACCAACACCTCACCCATCTCCACGTCTGAGCCCGGCTCCACGGTGACCTCTTTCACCACCCCGCTTTTGCCGGCGCGCAACTCGTTCTCCATCTTCATGGCCTCCAGCACACAGAGCACATCGCCTTCCTGCACTTGGTCGCCTTCTTTGACCAGCACGCGGATGATTTTGCCGGGCATGATAGCCGTGACCGCCCCGGCCTCCTCGGCTGCCGTCCTGACTGTCTTGGGCGGCGCTTCTTTGCCGGCTCTTTCTCTCTCCTCCTGTACCCGGAAGGTGTAGGCGATGCCGTTGACGATGGCCTGGTCGCCTTGCAATTCTATCTCATAGCTCGTACCGTTGACTTGAGCTCTGTTGCCGTCGAGGTTCACGGCGAAAGGGCGACCGTTGACCACGACGGTTTCTCCTTCCACCTCGACCTCGTAAGTTGTCCCTTCAACGCTCAGGGTGAAGTGTTTGTTCACTTGATCAGACCTCCCCAACCTGGTCGGCCTGGACGCCAGGCTATCCTCCAGGGTGAAATCATCGTTGGCGGCGGCGACACTTCCAAAGGGCGAAAGTGGGCAGTCGCCCTGGCGGCCACCATAGCGGCGATGGCGGCCACGATCTCTTCTTTGCTGCCGCTCCCACCGGCCCGCCGCTCCAGGAAAGACCGCGCCACCTGGGGGAAGAGGGCGTAGGAGATGATGTCCTCCTCGCTGCGGGCCAGGTCGCCGATTTCCTCTTTGGCCTTTTCGTAGCCCGGCGGGATCAAATCGGCCGGGCGGCAGTCAATGGGTTCCTCGTCGCCCAGCACCAGTTTCTTCACCTTGGGGTCAATGGGCGCCGGCGGCCGACCGTACATTCCCTTGACATAGTTTTTGACTTCTTCGGGGATGACTTTGTAGCGTTCGCCCAGGATGACGTTGAGCGTGGCCTGAGTGCCCACGATCTGGCTGCTGGGGGTCACCAGGGGCGGGTAGCCCAGTTCCGCCCGCACGCGCGGCACTTCTTCCAGCACCTCCTCGTAGCGGTCCTCGGCATTCTGCTCGCGGAGTTGGGCGAGCAGGTTGGAAAGCATCCCGCCCGGTATCTGGTATTGCAGCACCCGCACGTCCACCCCCTTCAGCCCGCTTTCAAATTTGGCGTAGTGTTTGCGGGCCTCGGCGAAATAGGCCGAGATCTCGGCCAGCAGGTTGAGGTCCAGGCCCGTGTCGCGGGGGGTCTCTTGCAGGATGCGGACGATGGTCTCGGTGGGAGGCTGGGAGGTGAGGCCGGCGATGGACGAGATGGCCGTGTCCACAATGTCCACCCCGGCCTCCACGGCCTTGAGCACGGCCGCGCTGGCCATGCCGCTGGTGTAATGGGTGTGCAGTTGGATGGGCAAATCAACCGCTTTCTTCAGTTCGCCGACCAGTTCATAGGCCACGTAGGGCGAGATGAGCCCGGCCATGTCTTTGATGCAGATGGAGTCGGCCCCCAGGTCCGCCAGTTCTTTGGCCATTTTGATGTAGCTGGGGATGTCGTGGACCGGGCTGATGGTGTAGCAGATGCTGGCCTGGACGTGGGCCCCTTCGCGTTTGGCCACTTTCATGGCCCAGGCCATGTTGCGCACGTCGTTGACGGCGTCGAAGATGCGAAAGATGTCAATGCCGTTGCGTTTGGCCAGCACCACGAATTTCTCCACGATGTCGTCGGGGTAGTGCTTGTAGCCGACGATGTTCTGGCCGCGCAACAGCATCTGGAAGGGGGTGTTGGGCATTTTCTCCTTCAGCTTGCGGATGCGCTCCCAGGGGTCCTCGTTGAGGAAGCGCATGGCCGAGTCAAAGGTGGCCCCGCCCCACATTTCCACGGAGTGATAGCCCACCTGGTCCAGCTTTTCGGCGATGGGCAGCATGTCGTCGGTGCGCATCCGCGTGGCCAGCAAGGACTGGTGCGCGTCGCGCAGGATAGTGTCGGTGATTTTGACCGGTGTGGATTCCATTGATTCGCCCCTTCTAGTGTGACAAGATGTCCTCAATCAGCTTTTGCGGTAGCCGTTGGGCAACAAGCTGTTTGATCTTGAGCGCCGCGTCCCGTGCCTCCCTGGCAATCTCCAGAGATGGCCAAAAGTCCTCGTCGTAACGGAGCTCCACGGCAAAAGGGGTGAGCAGAGCAGCCAGAGGTTTGAGCTCCAGGAAGGCTGGGTCTCTTTGGCTGCAAAGATCAATCAGCTTCTCCAGGTTATGAATGTAGGGGAACTCTATCCCAACGTGGATGAGATAGGCCTTCAAATACTTCTCGCCCGCTTGCTGCGCGTGGAAGCAAGCTGTATCCAAAGCCTGACCGGCAGCCAGAGCAAGCTCCACTGCTGCCAGGTCGCTTTCTGCTTTGCGCACCCACGAGCGCACCAGGTCATGCCGATCTTTCATAGAGCACCTTCCCTTCGCGGATGGCAGTGGTGACAAAGGCCTGCGGGACGGCCCGCCAATCCTCGATCTCCTGGGGGGTGTATACCAGGATATCCATAGGCACGTGGATCTGGCTCAGAGCCAGCAAAATCGGCACAGAGCGCCGATACCGCGGCTCGGTAGACTCTTTGACCACCAGGATGTCCAGGTCGCTGCCGGGGTGGGCATCGCCGCGTGCCCGACTGCCAAAGAGGATGACTTTTTGGGGCTGGGCTGTCTGAACGATCAGGCGCAAAATCTCATCCAACAATGCGTCCGTAACTTCTTGTTTCATCAACTTTCTCCCTGCTGCACTGCTGACATAACTTTCACCTCCAGAGTGCACTCTCATCAGAAGTGACCGGTATCCGGCCGAAGGGGCGCTGGAACAGCGCGCCAGCGCGACCATAGGCCTTGTTGAAGGCCCTGGCATAGGCGTTGAACAGGTTGGAGAAGCATTGACTGGGCTGCTTAGGGCCTGTCAGGTCTTTGATATACACTTTTCTGCCAGGCCCCGGCGGCCTGCCGGGCCACCTCGGCCGCCCTGGCCCATTCCCCCCGCGCGTGCCACTTGCGCCAAACGCTCTCACGTCATGGGTGTAGCA
>JAOZOT010000881.1 GCA_029933115.1 Anaerolineae bacterium
CCGTCCCACCACAGCTATCTCGATGTCTTCACCTGGCGGACAGTTCACCTGGCTCTCAACGCCTACGGTCAGCTCAACCCCAACGGCCCCCACAGCACCAATTGGGGGGTCAAGAACTATGTCGAGGGAGGGAGCTATCTGGGGCTATTGCCTCTGCTGCTGGCGGCTGTGGCGGCCATCGGCCGCTTGGTCTTGCGCAGAGGTGTGAGGGCTACGAACGATGCCCCTTCGCCCACATCTCCCTCCAATAAGGCTCGACTCAGTAGCCTGGTTTCCCACCCAACAGAAGGGAAGAATGGAAGGACACCCTCCATACCCCCCGACCCGTTACGCGGGCCCTATGTCTGGCTTTACATAATTCTAATCGCCTTCTCTTTGGCTTTCATTTTTGGCACCCCTCTCTATGCCATCCTTTTCTATGCCTTCCCCGGCATCAATCAGTTGCACTCGCCCTTTCGCTGGGTGTTTCCCTACACCTTCAGTGTGGCTGTGTTGGCCGGAATAGGGGCGGACTATCTGGCGCGCACCCGCACCCCAGAGTTGTGGGCCGAGGACAGAGGAAGACGGCTACCCTTGTGGCTGCGCTGGCTGTGCTTGCAGTCCAAACCATCGGTCATCACGGTCACCGCCGGTCTGGCCTTCTGGGGTGGGTTGGCAGCCCTTGCCGCCCTTCTTCTCAGCCGGGCCTTTTATTCCCGCATCGCCCCCGTGGTCGAGAAAGCCTTCTGGTCCCTGGCCAAAGCTCCAGAAGCTTTCCCTGACGCGCAGGCTTTCTACAGCTACGAGCTTCGCAATCTCTTGCTTTTCAGTTTGCTGCTTGTTGCCGGTGCTATCGTGCTGCGGGTCAGTCGCTGCCCCATCTACCTGCCCCAGCGATTGGGCCGGAGGCCGGTCTGGGAACCGCTAGCCCTGGCCGTCCTCGCCCTCGACCTCTTCGCTTTCGGCTACGGCTTCAACCCCCGGGCTGACCCCGGGCTCTTCCGGTTCAAGCCGCCGGTGGTGGATTTCCTCCAGCAAGATCAGGAGCTCTACCGTTTCACCACCTTCGTCG
>JAOZOT010000374.1 GCA_029933115.1 Anaerolineae bacterium
TAGACGTTGTGGTACAGTGCGTGGCGATCCAGGGCCCTGGGGTCCACCGTGGCCAAGACGACCATCACCTCGTCGTCCATAGCCGACACAGGGATGACTCCCTTTTCCAGATTGTCCACGATAGCTTTGGCCACAGCCGACTGGGTAGGACCGTAAATCATGTTGGCCTGGCGCAGGTTCTTTTGCTCCAGCGTGGGCAGAATGAGGGTAGGCGGGCGCACCGTCAGATTGGGCTCCAGGATAGTGGTCAACGCTTCGCGACGATGGAGAGGATAAGTCAACTGGTAGGCATAGGCCTCGCCCAGAGGGCCGCCTTTGGGTCCGGCGATGAGGTCAAGCTGCACCCACTCCGGCTCCTCTCCCGCCGCTCCGCTGCCCAACCGCAACCCTGCCCCACGAATAGTTTCCGGCGACAATTCCAAATCGCCGAACCGCTCCTCTAACGGTCCTGTTGGGAATTGGAACTTGGGAATTGAGAATCGAATTTTACCCAGTTTTTCCAACTCCATTTGAATCTCAGCTCTAGTCTCATGCATCAGCGCCCCACCTGTCCGTTTGAGGGGGCGTCGGGGGCCACCGACCTTGATGCCCATCATGTTCAAAGCCGCCTTGACGGCCACTCCGCCCCCGTGTCGGCAAAAGATGCGGGCTAACTTCTGCACGCTGCGTTGCAACCGGCGGGCCCTGGCCAGGTCCCCTTCCTGCACAGCCCTAAAGACTTGCTGCCAAACCTCGGGAAAGACCTGGGCCGAGGCCAGGATCATGCCCGTGCAGCCTCCGGCCAGAGCGGGCAGAACCACCTCGTCGTGACCGACAAAGACATCAATGCGGCCCTGGATCATCTCCAGGATCTCCATGGTGTAGGTCAGGTTGCCCGAGGAGTCCTTGAGGCCGACAATGTTGGGAATGTCGGCGAGGTCCTCAATAACGGTGCGGGGCAGATAGCGGTCCACCGTCTGGGGAATATTGTACATGACGATAGGGATGTCCACGGCCTTGGCGATTTCGTAGAAGTGCTGGTAGACACCCTTGTCCGAAGGGTGGAGGAAATAGGGGGTGACCACCAGGCAGGCGCTGGCTCCGACCTCCCTGGCGTTTCGCGCCAGCTCAATGGCCTGGCGGGTGCCGGCCGCCCCCGTGCCGGCGATGACCGGCTTGCCCCCCGCTTCCTCGACGGCCACTCCCACGATGCATTTCTGCTCCTCCACAGAAAGGTAGGGGAACTCGCCGGTGGTGCCGCAGGGCACCAGGCCGTCCACATGAGGCAAGACGTGGCGGATCAGGTTGCGGTAAGCTTCTTCGTCGAACTCTTCGTCTTTGGTGAAGGGTGTGACCAGAGCAGGGAAAACGCCCTTCAGCCACGGTACTTTGACAGGCATTTTTGTCCTCCAATCGGTTTCCCAAAACGTGGGGAGTCAGATGGGATATGCTCCCACAAAGAAGGGGAAAATAAGGTGTTTTTTGAGCGGCGGTTTCACCGCCGCCCAAAAACTATAAATTTTCCCCCAGGCCAACCCCAACAATGAAGTAACGAAGGGGAACTCTCAAAGGAGAGCTCCCCCTACCTTGGGTCAGTCCGTGTGCGAAAGAGGGTCAAGGCTTCGGAACCGCCAAATCCTCCGCCCCCAATTCCGACATGGTGGCTTCGGGAAAGTTCTCCTGAATAATCTCGTGGATAATCTGAGCGTACTTCACCTTCACCCGAGCCCAGTGAGCCAACATTCCCTCATCCACCCACGGTTTGTAAAGAGCCCCTGGACCCGCAGCGCAGGCTGGGCCAGGCTCGATCTTGAAATAGCACGGCGCGCAGACGCGGACCATCTCTGGACCATCGTAGATGCGGATGTACCCGCCGAAGGACTCGGTGAGGATAATGTGCAGGTCCAGCGGGATGTCAACAGCCTGGCGGATGGAAGCAAACTGGGGCAAGCTGAGGTCGGCCACCGGGTTGAAAGTACCCGCTCCCAGCATCTGCAAGAGCCTGCCACCCACAGCCGAGGCGTGACCAGCGTAAATGGAAACCTTGAAAACTACGTCCTGGGGAATGTCGCCGTTCTTCCTCATCTCGTTGAGCAGCCACAAGAGCCCCTCGTCTATGACCAGGAAGCCCCGGAAGCCGATGTCAATGCACGTCATGATGTCGGTGATGACCTGGCGCAACTGGTCAGACCCACGATAGCGCAAGCCCGAGAGTGAGCCCTCAGGCGTCGCCAACTGCCGCCCCGTGTCCCAGGCCGAGCGCGGACCAGGGGTCAGGATGACTTCGGCTCCCACATCGGCGGCCATTTGCGCGAACTCCTTGAGCTCTGCCTTGTCCAAAAGGGTGGCCCCCATAACCACCGAGATGAGGCGGTGGATAGGCACCCTACGCTTCTGCATCTCGTCAATGAGAGCCTCCAACACTCCGGGCCGCTCCACACCAGAAACCTCCATGCGATACCAGGCTCCATCGGGGAAGCGCTTGGTGCTGGTGGGCAGATCGTAGGCATCCCTTCCAGGAATACCGACCTTTTCCATGGCCTTGGCCACTTTTTCCATCTCCATTGATGTTCCTCCTTTTAAAAATATGAATAGCGAATAGTGAATGGCGAATTAGCGAATGGTGCGAATGAGAGCCCAGGTAACCGTTCTCAGCCACGAGTCACCTGACCTTGAGCCCGGCCAAAAGGCAATTGGTGACGCGCCGCAGCGTACTCGATGCCACTTTGCAGATTTCTCAGGGTCACAACATCTCCCAGGTCTACCCCCAGGACGACAAGCGTATGAGCGATCTCCGGCCTGATACCGGTCAGCACCACCTGGCAACCCATCAACTCGGCCGCCTGAACTGCCTGCATCAGCGAGTTCACGACCGCCGTATCAACGGTGGGCACACCCGTTATGTCAATAATGGCTATCTTGGCCCGATGCTGGCTGATACCTTCCAGGAGATCGGCCGTGATCCGTTTGGCTCGACGGGAGTCAATGCTGCCTACCAGAGGCAAGGCCACTGTATCCTCAAAGATAGGGATCACCGGCGTTGACAATTCTTCCACCAGAGCTAACAGGCGTGCTTGCTCAGCAGTGCGCTCCTCCAACTCTGTCAGCATCTGAGCCTGACGCCGGCTCGCCTCCTGAAGTTCATCGGCCCGCTGGCGTGACTCTCTGAGAGCCTGCTTTAGCCCACTGGTGGCCAGCCAACTCAGAAAAGCCACCAGCAAAAAGATCATGGAGTAGAAGAGACCGCCAACCACAAGCCGAATGTTCTCCGGGATCTCCAGCGGCTCCACCAACTGCCCCCGAATCAGCCCGTTGAGGATCCAGTACAGGACACCTCCGCCAATGGCTACCACGTAGGCCGCTCTTGGGTCGAGGATCATTCCCATCAGGATGATGAGCACCACAAATATCCCGGCAGCCCAGGGGAAAGTAGCCGGCATAAAAAGGGTGATACCACCGATGCTGAGGGTAGGATAGACGGCGAAGAGGAAGGCGCCGGCCTCCAGATGACCCCGCTGCGCCAGCCAACGCGCTATCAAAATTACAGGAGCCACCGAGAACAAAAGGCTGAAAGACACAGCGAGTTGCCACGGCCTGGAGGGAAGGACAAAATACGCCACAGCATAGGCGATAGAAGCCGAGGCAGCAATACCCGCCGAAACCTGAGCAACGTCCACAAAGAGCGCCCGACGGCGTTCCCGGTCCTCATCAAGGGAAGAGGTGGCCCCGGGCTCAGAGGGCGGCGCGGCTTCCTCTTCGGTTGCCAGGTCAGAGTTGACTTTGTCTATCATGTTGCCTCCTTGTATCTACTCACCTGCTCCGTGTCTGAAAAATGCTCGTGGTGAGCGCTTCAGCGCTTCAGGAACGCCCTGAAGGGCGCTACGAACCCTCGCCCGTAGTGAGCGCTTCTTTTCTGGACGGGCTGATGAAGGTTAAGAAAATAGTTCGGTAATCCGGCCCGACCCAGGCGCGGGGCTGAAGTCCCCGCGCTGAGAGGGCCAAGCCCCTTCGGGGCTGAGGGTCAACAGCCTGCTTGCAGCAGGCTTGAGCCGCTAGTCTGAGCTTGAGCTCGGGGCTGACGCAATGACCCTCCCGCAGGGTTCGCAACCTGC
>JAOZOT010000375.1 GCA_029933115.1 Anaerolineae bacterium
CCCTACCCCTCTTTCTTCAACTCTTCCGCCTTCTCAAAACCGGCGGCCAAGGCTTTCAAGTTCAATTCCTCGGTGCCTTTGGGAGCTCTGGCCTTGACCGCGGCCTCGACAGCTTTGCGGGAGACCACGCCTGTCAGCCCCACCAGAAGGCCCAGGCCGACGATGTTGGCCGTGATACGCCGCCCGGTGGCTTCCTCGGCCAGTTTGGTGATGGGCACCTTGTAGGCTCTCGTCGTCGGCACCCGCTCCACGTTCACCGAATCAACGATGAGGATGCCATCCTTCTTGAGTTCGTGGAAGTATTTGTCACAAGCCTCTTGCCCCAAGGTCAGAAGCACATCGGCCTTGATGACTTTAGGGTAATCAATCTCGCCCTCAGAGATGATTACTTCTGACTTGCTGGCCCCGCCGCGAGCCTCAGGGCCGTAGGATTGGGTCTGGGCTGCGTTCTTGCCATCATAGATAGCCGCCGCCTCGGCCAGGATCAGGCCGGCCAGGATCAGGCCCTGACCGCCTTCACCTGCCAGGCGTATTTCGTACCGTTCTTGCATTGTTCCTACTTCCTTTCCATTTACGCCGCTTGGGCACGCTCGATAACCTGGTCGTACAACTCGGTGTACTCTGGAATGTCCCGGTCTACAAACACCCCTCGCACGATCTTGCCCTCTTGCTCCTTCGACCTGCGCTCGGCGGGGTCCCGCACTTTGACGCTGTTCTCCTTCAGGTAGCGCATCATATCCACCGGTGTCCCCAGCTTGTTGAGGCGGCCATAGGTGGTGTGGCAATAGCTGACTGCCTCGACCACGGAGAACCCCTTCTTCTCAATAGCCTGCCCGATGAGACGATCCAGTTCTATGGCGTGATAGACGGTGCTACGGGCCACAAAAGCTGCTCCGGCCGCCCGGGCCAGATCGCAGATGGGGAAAGGTTGCTCGATGTTACCGTAGGGCGCTGTAGTGGTCAGCCCTCCTATGGGTGTGGTAGGTGAATACTGGCCACCGGTCATGCCGTAGACAGAGTTGTTGACCACGATGGCCGTCAGGCCAATGTTGCGCCGCGCTGCGTGGATGAAGTGGTTGCCGCCGATGGCCAGAGCGTCGCCGTCGCCCATGACGACGATCACCTTCATCTCCGGCCTGACCATTTTGAGGCCGGTGGCAAAAGCCAGGGCTCGCCCGTGGGTGGTGTGCATGGTATTGAAATCCACATAGACAGGCATTCGTCCTGTGCAGCCGATGCCCGAGATCATAGCTACTTCGTCCTTGTCCAACCCCAGGCGGTCCACGGCCCGGATGATAGCGTGCATGACGATGCCGATGCCACATCCGGCACACCACATATTAGGGAACTTTTTTTTGTGGCGGAGGTAATCGTACACTTTTTGTTCTTCTCGTTTCATAAGGTCACTTCTCCTCAATAGCAGCCAAGATCTGCTGGGGGGTGAGCATCTCTCCGTCGGCTCGGTTGACGCGCCGCACCTTGTTTCGCCCGGCCACTCGCTCCACCTCCAGAGCCAACTGCCCCCGGTTCAACTCTGGCACGATGATGCGCCGGGCGGTGCGCGCCACCTGTTCGATGACCTCTTCAGCAAAAGGCCACAAGGTGAGCAGCTTCACCAGCCCCACTTTGTATCGCTTGCCCTGCGCCATCCTGACCGCGTGACGAGCCGAACGCACTGTACAGCCATAGGCTACCACCACTGTTCTGGCCCCTTTGGTCCACTCCTCCTCGACCATGATGATCTCGCCCAGGCCCCGCTCGATTTTGCGAAAGACCCGCGTCAGCCAGGGGTTGATCTCATCCAGGCGCAGGGTGGGAAAGCCCGCCCGGTCGTGCATCAATCCCGTGATGTGATAGCGGTAGCCCTCGCCGAAAGAGACCATGGGCGGCACGTCCGAGGCAGCCTCGTCGTAAGGGAAATACCACTCCGCCGGCACGTCGGTGCTGATACGTTCTGTGACCTCGATCATCTCCGCCGAGGGCAACTCTACCTTCTCCCGCATGTGAGCGATGACCTCGTCCATGAGCAGGATGACCGGAGTGCGATACTTCTCCGAGAAGTTGAAGGCCTGCACCGTCAGGTGGAAAGTCTCGGCCACCGACGATGGACTCAGCACGATGATGGGATGGTCGCCGTGGGTCCCCCAGCGCGACTGCATCACGTCACCCTGGGAGGGAGCGGTGGGCAGGCCGGTGCTGGGCCCACCCCGTTGCACGTCCACGATGACGCAGGGTATCTCGGCCATAGCTGCGTAGCCGATGTTCTCCTGCATCAGCGAGAAGCCCGGCCCTGAGGTGGCGGTCATAGCCTTGGCCCCTCCCACCGAAGCGCCAATGACAGCAGCGATACTGGCGATCTCGTCCTCCATCTGAATGAATTTGCCCCCTACCTGGGGCAGACGACGGGCCAGGGCCTCGGCGATGCCCGTGGCCGGGGTGATGGGATAGCCGGCGAAAAAACGACAGCCAGCAGCAATAGCCCCTTCAGCGCAGGCTTCGTTGCCTTGCATCAATTTAACAGCCACTTGTCCTCCTTAAATTTTCAGATAAAAACGCCTCCCAAACGCAGTCTCAGTAGATCGCACTTTGCAGTGCGCACTTCAGTGCGTCTTTGACAGCGTGTCTGAAAAATGCTCGTAGTGGCGACTTGAGTCGCTAATGACCGGTGCTCTGCGGCTAAAAACGACTGAAGTCGTCACTATGAGCGCCGCCCCCTGAATTTTCAGACACGCTCTGAGGCGCTGAAAGAAAATAGTTCGGCAATCTAGCCTAACCCAGGTGCGGGGCTGAAGTCCCCGCGCTGCGAGAAAGCCCCTGCGGGGCTGAGATCTGCCCTGTTCGGACCTGAAAACAGGAGAGGACTTTGCCCTCTCAGCTCGACGGTTTTAGTCCTCGGGCCTCTGCCGAAAGCACTTCGTTCTACCCTACGAGGCTCCATTTAACTTTCGCACCACTATAGCCAAGTCCGGGCAATGGATGTAACACCAATTGCAGGCCGTGCACAGCTCAGGATGAGCCACCACAGGGTGTCCTTCCCCATTGGCTTCCAGAACCCCTTGAGGGCAAAAGGCGATGCAAAGGCCACAGCCCTTGCACCAGTTATCGAAAACGTGAACCTCGCCCCTGGGAAGCTTTTTCTTAGGCTTTGCCTCTTTCTCAACAGCGGTTGATTCTTCCTTGGTTTCCGTCTCAGCCATAATTGGCCTCTGACCTCCATTGGTCATTAGTGTGCACCCTTATTTTACCATCTTGAACCCTAAAGTCAAAATTCGAGACCACCTCCGCCGGGTATCACCGACTGTTGCTTTCCTGCAGGCCCGAACACTTTGGGCAACAAATCTGCGTGCAATTGCGCCACCTCCCTCCGGCCCATCTTTGACAAGTTGCTCTTTCTGAGTATAATCTAGTTGGTTATGACAGCCATAACAATAGATTATAGAGGGTATGCAAATGTCAAAAATCGTTGACGCTCGTGGGCTGGCCTGTCCCCAGCCGGTGATCTTGACCCGTAAAGCGCTGCAAGAGAGCGACGCGGTGACCACCATTGTGGACAATGAGACGGCCATGCACAACGTCTCGCGCATGGCTACCAAGCAAGGCTGCCAGGTTGCTGTGGAAGAGCGAGAAGATGGCATCTACGTGCATCTGACGAAAGGAGAAGAGACGGCCAAAGAAACCGCGCCCCCGGCAGTGGCCGCCGGTTCCCTGGTTCTGACCGTGCCCAGCGAGACTATGGGGCGGGGTGACGAGGAACTGGGGAGCATCTTGATGCGCGCCTTCTTTCACACCCTGGGCGAGGTGGAGCCCCTGCCCCAGACCATCATCTTCTTCAACAGCGGTGTCAAGCTCGTGGTGGAGGGCTCCCCTGTGGTGGCAGACTTGAAAGCCCTGGAGGACCGAGGCGTCGCACTCCTGGCCTGTGGAACTTGTCTGGGACACTACGGATTGAAAGACAAGGTGGCGGTGGGGGAAGTGTCGAACATGTACACCATCGCTGAGACACTGCTCGGTGCAGGCAAAGTGGTGTCTTTGTGAGAGAGAGGAGACGCCCGCCTTTAGCAGGCCCGGGCTGCTCAGCCC
>JAOZOT010000882.1 GCA_029933115.1 Anaerolineae bacterium
CGGCCAATGTCGCCCTGGACGTCCTCACCCAGGTCGGCGATGAGGTGGTGCCGAGGAGGCAAAGGGTCTTCGGTGAGCCTGTGGAATTTGAAGGGGTAAGAGTATACCCTCGCACTGACATCGATTGGGATATGACCGATAATCTGGGTAGAACAAACCGCCAGAGGATGCAGCGAGGTCTTGCACCACTTGGCGTAGATGGTAAGCCTATCAATATGCATCACATAGGCCAGCGGCCAAAGGTGGTCGCTGAGGTGACATCTACAGTTCACAGAAAGTACTCCAGTGTTCTGCATAAGAACACCGGGCCAAGTCAGATCGACAGGCATGCTTTTGGAGCATGGAGGCAACGTTGGTGGCGTCAAAGAGCACGATAGTAAGGAGGCTCTCGTGATTAGTTTCGAGGAAGTAGTCAAGCTGATAGATAGCCTGAAAGACAGCCTTAAAAACAGTTACCCGGAACTAGTTGAGTTTCTGGGAGAGGTGCCTCCTAAGAAGGTGCAGGAGGCTGAAGAGAAGCTAGGTGTCAGGTTTCCTGAAAGCTACCGAAAGTTCTTGGAAAGGTATGGGTGTGGAGCCTTTGTCGGATGCGAGATTTACGGTGTCGGCGTGCCCGAGACTGGCGTCCCCAGTGTTGTTTGGTTCACACTGAGTGAAAGAGAGGCAGGACTTGTCCCACCCTGGATGGTGATAGTCTGCACTGAAAGTGAGTATGATTTTTGTTTAGACACCTCGACATTCGATGAAAGTGGCGAGTGTCGAGTTGTAAGTTGGCTACCAGGTCGCCCGTTGGACAAGCAGCCTTATGAATTCATCTTCGAGAGTTTTGCCGATTTTCTATACGAGTATCTTCGAGAGGCTATCAGGTCAGGCTGGTGGGCGTAAGCCCGCTAATGCCATCAATCGAAGCACAGGGTAGGCGTTCCGCACATCATGTGGTATACTACCTGCACCCCGACCACCTGGGCAGCACCGCCGTGCTGAGCGAGGGTGCGGGCGGTGAAGTGCCGGGCAGCCGGGTGCGGTATCTGCCCTACGGC
>JAOZOT010000883.1 GCA_029933115.1 Anaerolineae bacterium
CACCCCCTGCTACCTTTCTTTTCGTCAACGCGCCAAGAGAACGCCTTGAGCAGGCGCTTCGCGAACACAACCTACAGCCAGAACAGTGGTTAGAGTGGACAAGTCCGTACATCTGTCTGGTAGTCAACACGGGTGAGCATCGAGTGCTAGTGGATACAGGTGCGGATGGTCTTGGCCCAAACACAGGAAAACTTCTTCAGAACCTGCAGGCCGAGGGGATTGCGCCTGAGGACATTGACACGGTCATCCTCACGCACGGACATCCGGACCACATCGGCGGGAACACTGATGCTGAGGGCAAGCCAGCTTTCCCCAACGCCCGTTTCGTCATGTGGAAAGACGAGTGGGACTTCTGGACCTCGGAACGGGCAGAACTGGAACTTGATGAACACGTCAGAGAAGTCCTCCTGAAATTCGCACGAAAGAGCCTCCCACCAATTCAAAGCCAACTCGACCTCATTGATCATGAAACGGAAATCGTGCCCGGTATCAAAGCCGTCGCGGCGCCCGGACACACACCTGGGCACATGGCGCTGGCCATTGCCTCGGGAGGCGAGCAACTGCTGTACATCTCTGATGCGGTACTCCATCCCATCCATCTAGAGCAGCCAGAATGGTATGCGGCAGTCGATTTTGCTCCCGAGCAAGTCGTAGCCACCAGGCATCGGCTTCTGAACAGAGCTGCAGGTGAGAAAGCCCTGGTGCTTGCCTTTCACTTTCCCTTCCCCGGTCTGGGTCACATCGTCCAGAAGGAAGAGGCGTGGCAGTGGCAGCCTATTGAGATGACTGATTAGGACGTCGCCGGAGCCATTTATGGGCTGGCCAGAGTAGTAGTAAGGCGGTTGTGCCGCTACCACCCTGACCCCGATGGAGAGTGGTGGTTTTGGCAAAGATTAAAGTAGGCACACCACATCGCCTAACACGGGCTTTACGGCTTCGTTTCACTTCGCCCAAACCGCCTACGCGGCTTCGCAAAGCCCGAGAACGTTACATGAAATTCGGCAGCATAAAATAATGGTGGAAGTAATATTATGAGA
>JAOZOT010000376.1 GCA_029933115.1 Anaerolineae bacterium
TCGAGGGGGATGCCTTTCTTGACCAGCAAGTTCATGGCCTGATGCAGTTTCTCCACCAGGCTCTCCACCGTCTCCCCACGGACCTTGTCACTGGTAGGCACAATGCCCCAGGCGATGATCCCACCGCGATCCAAGAAGGCTTTCACCTCGCCGGGGTACAGGGAAAGGGCCTGGGCATATTCGTAAGCATCCAGGCTGAGGATGTCAATGGAGGTGGACAGCAGGATGGACCAGTCGGTGTTGCCGCAACAGTGCACCCCTTTGATCCCTTGAATGCCGGCCAGCACTTCTTCCAACAGGGTAATGGCCTGCTCTCGGCCCAAGGAGACAAAGGCCGAACCAAAGGAGGCCATGTAAGGTTCGTCAATAAAGGTGATGACCGTGGGGCAGAGTTGGCGTAGTTTCTGCTCTTGCCAGGCCGCCTTGAGCCGCAGATGTTTGGACACTGCATCGGCCAGGACTTCATCGTAGAGGACGGGGCGGCGGTTCTGGTCAACGACTGCGAGGCCCCAACTGACAGGCCCCGTCACCTGTCCCTTGACGGCCACAAATTGATTGTCCGCCGACTCCAGCGCGCGGAGGAAAGCCGGCAAGCCGGCCGCATAGTCCGCACTGATGGCGGCGTGGTCTAAATCGCCTTCGAGGTAGGCCCGATACAACTCTTCCAGGCCGGGGTCAAGGTCCTGGCTTCGATCCACGTAGATGCGTCCGTCTTCCACCACGACGCCGGGAAAGCCCTCACTATACTGGACGTACATATTCTCCAGAAAGGAACGTTTAGGCAATTGCGGCCAGGACGGTATCTGAGGAAAGTCCTTCAAAATGAGCTCACAGGCTGTTTCGGGGTCCAGGTGAGGCACACTGCCCAGGGATATAGGCAAGAAGCCGGGTTCAAACTCTCTCATCGTTACGATCCTTCCACCACTGACCCATTACGCCGCCCAGGCGGCCGGCAACGTTTCGGCAATACCCAAACGGGAGGCTATCGCCGGCTGCGAGCGGTGCGGAAAAAACGGGCTTGGCTGCGCAGGCCCACTGCCTTTCGCAAGTTCACCTCAAAGGGAGGGTAGACTATACCGTTCTCGGTCACGATGCCGGTAATGTAGCGGTGAGGCGTCACGTCAAAAGCCGGATTGTAGACGGGTACCCCTTCGGGAGCAATGGGCACATCTCGGATGTAAGTCACCTCGCGGGCATCGCGTTCTTCGATGGGGATGTCATCGCCGCCGGCCAGGGAGAGGTCCACCGTTGAAGTGGGGGAGACGGAGTAACAGGGGATGCCGTTCTCTCTGGCCAACACTGCCAGCTTGTAGGAGCCAATCTTGTTGGCCACGTCGCCGTTGGCTGCCACCCGGTCGGCTCCGAAGAGGACGATGTCCACTTGACCGGTGTACATCAGGTGGCCGGCGGTGTTGTCGGCGATGAGGGTCATGGGGATGCCCTCGCGCATCAATTCCCAGGCCGTCAGACGAGCCCCCTGCAAGCGGGGGCGGGTTTCGTCAACCCAGACGTGGATGCGCTTGCCTTGTTCGTGGGCGGCCCGCACCACCCCCAGGACGGTGCCATAGTCTACAGTAGCCAACCGTCCCGCATTGCAGTGGGTCAGAATATTGTCGCCGTCCGCGATCAACTCTGCTCCATAAGCTCCCAGGCGCTTGTTGATCTCCACGTCTTCATCGGCCAGGAGTTGAGCCTCGGCCACCAGAGCGTCAGCGATGGCTTCCACCTCGGGGGAATCTACTTGGCGAGCCCGGTCCAACATCCGCTCGATGGCCCAAAAAAGGTTGACCGCCGTGGGGCGTGTCTCCCGCAGTACGCTGGCGGCCTCCTCCAAATCGGCCAGGAGTTGTTCGCGGTTCGTGGCCTGGCTCTGCCGGGCCACCAGGGCCAGACCGAAAGCCGCCGCTACGCCGATGGCCGGCGCGCCACGGATGCACATCTCTCTGATAGCTTGAGCTACCTCCCGGTAGTCGCTGAACTCGACCACCGCATACTCCAGGGGCAGCTTACGCTGATCAATCATCTTGACTACGCCGTCGTCCCACTCGATGGTTCTCATCCCTATCCTTTTCAGTATCTGCTTCCGCCCCTGCCGTGCCTAAATTAACCACCAAGGCACAAAGACACCGAGGGAAAAAAGGACATTGAAGACGGTGAAGGCCACACCCTCTGTAACATAGCTCAATCAAGTTCCTCGCGCATCAATGGCGCAAATTTTTCTTCGGTGCGCATTAAAAGCATCGTCAATGTAAATTTATTGTACCCTATCCTATCCCCTTTGTCAATCTAGTTTGGAGACCGGGCCTGTACTTCACCACACATACATTAACGCCGCCGCAGCAGGTCGCGCATACCGCTCAGGAACTCGGGCAGCGTCTGCTGTGGGAAGCGAGGCCAGGTGGCAACGAGCACGAAGCCAACCCAGGCCACGAGCAACAGCCCATAGGTAGGCACCGTCCGCCAGGCTGTCCAAATCATGGCTCCGTAGGGCGGAGCCTGCACTCCCCAGGCCAGGTGGATCGAGCCAAAGTGCCATAGGGCTGCTGCAGCGGCCACCACATAGGCCACGGCCAGCCAGAATGAGAGGAAGCCGGCCAAGGCCAAGTAGGCCCACACGCCCAGAGCCACTGTCATGTCCGCTTCCAGATCGTGATCCCCGATCCAGGTCTGGACACGGCGCGGATCACGGCGGGCCAGGGGGCCGTCCAGTACGTCGGTGGCCCAGGCGACCAGCAATGTCAGGGCGGCGACGGCCACCGCTTCGGGCCCGCCCCGAACCCCCAGCCATATCAGATAGAGCCCCAGCAGAAACCGGATGCTGGTCAGTGTGTCGGCTACGGTTTTGATCCCGACCATGATTCACCTCACCCCCTTTCATCACTATCTCTCCCGCCCCTTCGGCGGCAGCCTCGATAATTGTACTCCATCCACTGTACTTTGTCCAGCAGGAACGAAAAGCAGGGTATCTTTCAATTTTGACGGTGACCTTGCCCCCTCAAAGCATTGAGGGCGCTGAATTTTCCGGGGGTTCTGTCCCCCTCCCTCTCAGCGCCCTCACTTTTTCGGCTCACCGACACGTTGTAGCTCAGCTAGCCGGTCATCTCGACAGCGGCCAACCTCTTTGCCCTGCCGTCTGGCTCAAAGAAGTAGCGCCTGGCCCAAAGGGCCACGTACACCAGCCCGATCAGCACCGGCACCTCGATCAGCGGGCCAACCACTGTAGCCAGCGCCTGCCCCGAGGCAATGCCGAAGGCTCCCACGGCCACGGCAATAGCCAGCTCAAAGTTGTTGCTGGCCGCCGTAAAACTCTGGGTGGCCGTGTCGGCGTAGGGAAAGCGGAAGAGCCACGACACCACCCAGGCCACAGCGAACATCACCCCGAAGTAAACCACCAGCGGGAGGGCAATGCGCAGTACGTCCAGCGGCAGGGTGACGATCACTTCACCCTTCATGCTGAACATGACGACGATGGTGAACAGCAAGCCGATGATGGCCGTCGGCCCCAGCCTGGGCGTGAACCTGGTCTCGTACCATTCCAGGCCCCGCCGCCGGATCAGGCTGAAGCGGGTGATGACACCCGCCGCCAGTGGGATGCCCAGGAAGATGAGCACGCTCTTGGCGATGTCCCACATCGTCACGCCCACAGCGGCTGTGTCCGCTCCGAACCAGCCCGGTATCACCCGCAGGTAGAGATAAGCCAACGGGCTGTACATGATAATCTGGAACACCGAGTTGAGGGCCACCAGCACGGCACAATACTCGGCGTCGCCCTCGGCCAGCATGTTCCAGATGAGCACCATGGCGATGCAGCGGGCCAGCCCGACAATGATCAACCCGGTGCGGTACTCCGGCAGGTCGGGCAAAAAGACCCAGGCCAAGACGAACATGATGGCCGGGCCGATGACCCAGTTCAGCACGGCCGAGACGCCGAACATCTTCCAGGCCGTGGCCACTTGGCCCAACTCCTCGTACTTGACCTTGGCCAGCACAGGGTACATCATCCACAGCAGGCCGATGGCGATGGGCAACGACACCGTGTCAATGCGCA
>JAOZOT010000884.1 GCA_029933115.1 Anaerolineae bacterium
CGCACCCGGAAACGGTAGACGTGGCCCGGGCACGCGTCAGCCGATCCAGGGCATCATAGGTGAGGGTACGGTGAGACCGACCGCGTTCCCCATTTCAACAACTACCGGACCAACTTTCCCCCGGCTTGATACCATGCGTAAGCTTGAGGCCCGGCATATGCTGCCCACGCCTCCCACTCCTGAACCCTTGTAAACCGCCGCCGGATCCAGCGAGCTATCCGCTCATACCATTTCAAGAAAGCCTTATCCCGACATCCGGTCCAAATCCTCCCTTGCTTCAGTTCCCCGGAGTCGCGCAAAACAGAGCGCGTGAACTCAATAAGAGGGTCTTCAATCCTCGGAGCAAAAGCATACAAGCCTTTCTCCGGGCCTTCCTGCACCTGAACCCATTTAGGCTCAAAGGGAAAGTTTTGACTCCAGAAGTATACGGACCACCACCCCGGTTCGGGCGGCCGCGGCAATTCAGGGACGATGTCAAGGGTGGGTTCTGGCAAATAGCGATCACTTATCACTACCACGTAAGAAGTAGACAACACAAACCGCACAAATTCTTCTTCATCTTGCTCCAGCATCCAGAAACTGACTTGTCTCCCCATCGCGCCTCCCTACCGATATCGTTTCGGCCAGAAATGCAAAGGGACATCTGTATACTCACTAAATTCCGTGATATCAATGATGGCCCGACGCTCACGAGCTCTCGGACGACCACTGCGCGTTATGTCCCCCACTTGGTGAAACTCGACTGGCTTGCCGCTGTTGACATCCAACGCAGCTACATCAACCCGTCGGAATCGCTTTCCCTCAATGCCAGTGCCCAGCACGTCTACCTTGTATTCTGTCCTCGGTTTGAGTTTCCGTGCTCTGATATTTGCCGCGATATCATTAACCACGCTTGAATGAGCCGGACCACCACGGGAGCCGTATGGATTCCCCCTTCTCGGCACCACCTCATCGCCGACCTGGGTGAGCACATCCAAAGCAACATTGGCCGGATCGAACGGCGTGCCCGTGACCGTGGCCTCGAAGGCTTCCTCTG
>JAOZOT010000885.1 GCA_029933115.1 Anaerolineae bacterium
CGCGGGCGGTGGCCTACCTCTCGCCGCTGACCTACGCCCAGGACCTGATGAACCAGGCCGTGCTGGGGAGGGGCCTGCTCAGCCCGGGGCTGGACCTGGCCGTGCTGCTGCTGACGGGCATCTTTTTCCTGCTGCCGTCGGTCAAGATGCATCAGCGGGGCCGTAGGCTGGGATACTGACGCGCCGGGCCAGGTGTCGCCAGATGCTTGTCCTGAGCGCAGTTGAATGGTCAACAAGGGCATCGGTGCCCTATACTTACAAAAGTTATGAAGTAGACAGGGGGAAATACCATGCTTACCAAACAAATAGTGTTCGCCATCGTAACGTTTTTGCACGACCTGTTCACCGTCGTATGGATCGGAGGGCTGATCACTTTGGGGATCACCGTCATGCCCTCGATCAAAAAGGTGCTGGGGATGGGGCCACAAACCAAGAAGCTGATGGATGCCATCCAGAAGCGGTTGAGCGTGTTGGTCTATGTGAGTATCGTCGGTCTGTTGTTGACCGGCCTTCTCCAGGCCAGGCGCAACCCGATGTTCCAAGGGCTGTTCAGCTTTGGCAATCCCTACTCGACCGTTTTGACCCTCAAGCATATCCTGGTGTTGGCGATGATCGCTGTGGCCCTGTACCGGAGCCTGGTACTCGGCCGCCGGAACGGGCCGCCTACTCCGTCTCAGGAAAAGCTGAGCGCCGGCCTGCTGTTTCTCAATGTCATTCTGGGAGTCGCAATCTTGCTGCTCAGCGGGTTCAGCGTTGCCTTTGGCACCGTGCCTCCGGCGTGATGTATCCCACGCCTCCGATCCGATTGCTTATGATGTTCTCGGTGAAATACACTGATGGTTATCGCCGGGCGGAGGTACCTACATTTTACAAATCCCATATCACTTCTCCATCACCTCTCCATAATTGTTTGCTATACTGAAGGCAGAAGAGGCGGAAACCCCGCCGTGACGTGGGGGGAGATCCGCTAATCACTGCGGGAAGGAGGTGATAACCGTGAAGACCAACCGGAAGTACATCGGCCTGGGTGTGTTCG
>JAOZOT010000886.1 GCA_029933115.1 Anaerolineae bacterium
ACACCGCCGCAAGCCAAAAGTTACGCAAATTCAGCTCAGAGCGTGTCTGAAAATTGAGGGCGGCGCTCGTAGTAACGACTTCAGTCGTTTTTGGCCGCAGAGCACCGGTCGTCAGCGACTCAAGTCGCCACTACGAGCATTCCAATTCGCCGTTCTGCACCAAAGATGAAAGGAGTGACGCCCATGGCCGTTGAGATGGTTGTCAGCCCCCAGGTGGCTGCGGAGAAATGGCCACCCCAGGGCCAGTGGACATACGAGGATTACAAACGCCTGCCCGACGATGGCTGGCGATACGAAGTTATCGAAGGAGAATTGCACATGGCCCCAGCACCCCGCCCCAGACACCAAAGGGTTATCTTTGCACTAAGTGGTCTCCTGTGGGACTATCTCCGGCGCAATCCGTTGGGACAAGCTTTCGTCGCTCCCATTGACGTACTCCTGCCCGGCCTGGCCAGCCCGGTACAACCCGACATCCTGTTCATTGCCGGCGAGCGGCTGGACATCGTCAAGGAAGAGTTCATCGAAGGCCCACCGGACCTGATCATCGAGGTGCTGTCGCCTAGCAATTGGCTGGACGACCGCCGCACCAAGTTTCGCCTCTACGCCCGGGCCGGGGTGCGGGAGTACTGGATCGTTGACCTGGAGCAGCGCACCATCGAGGTCTTTGCCCGACGCGGTCACAGTTTCGCCCTCCTCAACCGCTACGAGCCAGGAGACACCGTCCGTTCTGAGGTGTTGCCCGGTTTCGAGGTCGCCGTAAGCGAGGTGTGTCCCTCCTGAATCTCACACTCACGAGGCATTCTTATGCGCGCCGTTGATGTCATCGCCAAAAAACGCGACGGCGGAGAACTGTCCGCCGCCGAGATTGACTTTTTTATCCAAGGCTTTGTCCAGGATGAGATTCCCGATTACCAGGCCGCAGCCTGGCTGATGGCCGTCTACCTCCAGGGCATGAGCCGCCAAGAGACCATCCACCTGACTATGGCCATGGCCCGCTCCGGCCAGATGCTGGACCTGAAAGAGATCGCCCCTCTGG
>JAOZOT010000887.1 GCA_029933115.1 Anaerolineae bacterium
CGACGCCGGTGGTCAAGCCGGGCGGCTTCTACATCCTGCCGGCTCGCTGCCAGGAAGGGGCTGGCGAAGGGGTGGGGGAACAACGTTTCCTGGGAAAGCTGAGAGACGCTACTGACATGACCTCTCTGCTGGCGGAACTGCGACAGACGGGCTACCCGCCTGGGGCTCAACGGGCCTTCATCATGGCCAGAGTCATGGAGGAATGTGGGGTTATCATCGTCGGCTCCGAATGTCCCGACATCGTGCTCCAGGCCAAGATGATCCCTGCCGCCGATATGGATGAAGCCTTTCACATCGTGACCGGGAAGCTGGGGCCGAACCTCGATGTGTTGATTGTGCCCCACGCGCTGCTGACCCTGCCCATTGTGCAAGCTTGAGAAAAAGGGACAAGACTTCCGAAGTCTGGCGTCAGGATTTCGGAAGTCTCCCCCGCTTGATTACGTAAAGACTTGGAGGATCATGGAAGCTATCCCTGCACCTATCGCCACCAGCACGAAGCCGCTTGATGACGAGAAGTATCTGCGCTGTATCCGTTGCGGGTTGTGCTCGTACACTTGTCCCGTTTACCGCGAGCTTCTGGTAGAGACAGAAGCCCCCCGGGGCAAGGTAGCTCTGATCCGGAGTGTGGGCGAGGGACGGTTGGAGCCCGGCGAGAACTATGCCCGCAAGATATATCATTGCCTGCAATGCAACGCCTGTATCGAGTTGTGTCCCAGTCAGGTGAAGATTGATGAGCTTATGGACGCTGTCAGGATTGACCTGGCTGCCCGGGGGCTGCTTCCCCCGGCCTTAGGTCACCTGGGCGAGATCATCTCTACTTGCTGTAACATCTCTGGGGATGACAATTCTCATCGGCTGATCTGGGCGGAGAACCTGGAACGCCCGCCACAAGGAGTGAAGCCCATCGAGCAGGTCGAGGTCGTCTATTTTGTAGGTTGTGTCTCTTCCTTCTTCCCTATGAGCTACAGCATTCCCCAGGCTCTGGTCGAGGTCATGGAAGCGGCCGGAGTGAGCTATGCCTTGCTGGGCGGTGAGG
>JAOZOT010000888.1 GCA_029933115.1 Anaerolineae bacterium
AAGTGATCCGCCACCGCATCACCTGGGCTATAATCATAGGGCTGTTTGCGGTGCAGGCAGTGCAGGGCTCCGGCTTTTCTAACGAACTTGCCAAGATGTGGTAATAATGATAACATATATTATACGCAGCCACAAATGGACCACCGCCTCGTCGCCATCGCTAAAAGGATAGGCACGGTTCACCCGGGGCGAAAAACACCTTGACAAATTTCTTTGCTCACGTGATCCTTCGTTTCACTCAGGATGAAAATCTGCAATCTAACGTAACACAACGATATTCCACGATGCGCTAGATTACACATCCATCGCGAGCAT
This sequence comes from Anaerolineae bacterium, assembly GCA_029933115.1. Lineage (GTDB taxonomy): Bacteria > Chloroflexota > Anaerolineae > E26-bin7 > E26-bin7 > E26-bin7. The sequence goes on from JAOZOT010000888.1 coordinate 316, forward strand.
AATTCTTCACCCGATCTGTGAACCATGCCAAAGGATGTTTTCAAGGTGAAAGGAGATAGAAATGACCCAAGAAACCGTGGGCTATGTGCGCCTTGAGTGGACTTGCCAACGCTGCGGAGGTAAAAATCCCGGCCCGGAGAAGCTGTGTATCCACTGCGGAGCCTCCATGGACGAGCAGGATCAGTTCGAGCTCCCAGAGACGCAGGAGTTCATTACCGAGCCCGAAGAGCTGCAAAAAGCCGCTGCCGGGCCGGACATCCACTGTCCCTACTGCGAGACACGTAACCCGGCCGGTTCGACGGTCTGCAAACAATGCGGAGGAAGCCTGGTCGAAGGAGAGGTCCGAGCCAGCGGCCACATCGTTGGTGCTCCACCCCAACCTCGTGAAGCGCCCCGTCCGGCAGCCCCTGCCAAGGCGAAAAAGCCGTGGTATATTGGCGCCGCCGCTTTTGTGGCCCTCCTGCTCGTCTGCTGCGTCGGCGCCTATCTGGTGTTCAGGCCCAGCAAAGAACTTCACGGCGTCGTCAGTGAGGTTTCGTGGGAGAGGAGAATTGGCATCGAGGAGTTGCGCTCTGTCTCATACGAAGACTGGCGTGACGAAATCCCCTCCGATGCCCGGCTGGGCTACTGTCGCAAGAAGGAACACCACACCCAGTCAGAAGAGCCCCCACCTGGAGTAGAAGCGGAAAAAATCTGTGGCACCCCTTACACCATTGACCA
>JAOZOT010000889.1 GCA_029933115.1 Anaerolineae bacterium
GCAAACGCCTCCCGCTGTTGCTGCACCGCCTCCTCTGGTATGAGCCGGATATTTGCCGACTCGTTGACTCGCTGATTCGTTGACTCGCTGACTCGCTGATTTGTCATCTCTTCCACGGTGGCACTTCCGGCAGCAGTTTCTCGAACTCGGCGATCAGGCTGGCCTCGTACTCGCCCGCGTACTCGCCCGCCAGGAATTTGTGCACTGCTTCTTCGTAGAACCGCTGCCAGGATTCCTCTTCGTGGCCCGGGTTGACGGGATAGAAGAGGGCATTGTTGGCGCGGGCAGCCTTCATGTCGCCCGGCGCGTCGCCGATCATCAACACGTGATCCGGCGCGTACTTGCCCTTGGTCGCGAGTTCCAAGTGGAGGGCTTTTTTGCCCATCTCCTGTCCGGCAATCACCCGCACGTATTTGGCGATGTCATGTTCTTCCCACTCGCGGGTCAGCGCCTCAACCGGCGTGGCCGAGACGACGATCATGTCGGCTTTGTCCGCCAGGAACTCCAGGCTTTCACGCACGTAAGGGAAGGGCGGCACGCCGTGCACCATGTCGGCCACGGTGGCGTTGACGGCCAGGCTCCACTCCAGACCACGCTCCAGTTCCGGATCGGGATGCTCGGCCATGTAAGCTCGCAAGCCGTCGTTGCTTTTAGGAAAGTCCGACTCAATGAACTCACGGATCTTGGGCACCTGAGGCGGTTCCACGCCGCGCTTGATCACCTCTGGCCGCTCGCGCAGCAAGTCAAAGACCATCACCAGCGCCGGCCAGCGGTTGATGCCACGCCACTTGGAATAGAGATTGACAAACTCGGCTGCCTCGCGAGCGTATTTGGAGACCGGCTGCAAATTCCAGTGTTTGATAATGTTGGGAGTGAAACATTCCTTGTGCTTGATCTCCATCGTGTCGAAAGCGCAGCCGTCGGAGTCAATACCGACGAAGAAATCATGCTCAGGCTGTAATTCCATCAAAGGTCGTGCTGCTTCGTGGACTTCTGGCATTGGCCTACCTCCTGTGATTTTTACCTAAAGCTG
>JAOZOT010000377.1 GCA_029933115.1 Anaerolineae bacterium
GCCGAAAGCGCCGACTATGTCATTGCCGGGGTGAACCCCCAGATGCCCTGGACGTGGGGTGATAGTTTCATCCACGTGGACCAGATAGACGCCCTCGTCGAGAACGACGTCCCCCTCCCCGAATTCCGCTACCCCGAACCAGACGAAGTGACCAGAAAAATAGGAGAAAACGTAGCCAGCCTGATAGAAGATGGCTCGACCTTACAACTGGGCATCGGCACCGTGCCGGCCTCCATCCTCTCCTGCTTGAAAGACAAAAAGGACCTGGGGATTCACACCGAGATGCTCACCGACGCCATCCTCGACCTGATAGAGGCCGGAGTGGTCACCAACGCCAGGAAGACTCTCCATCGAGGCAAGGCGGTCATCAGCTTCTGCGTGGGCACCAGACGTCTCTACGACTTTGTTGACGGAAACCCCTTTTTCGAGTTTCACCCTTCCGAGTATGTCAACGACCCTTTCGTCATCAGCCAGAACGACAAGATGGTAGCCATTAACGCCGCCCTCGAAGTTGACTTGACCGGCCAGGTGTGCTCCGACTCCCTGGGCTACCTTTTCTACAGCGGGATAGGAGGGCAGGTGGATTTCATCCGTGGGGCTGCCCGCTCCAAAGGAGGCAAACCTATCATCGTCCTCCCATCCACAGCCAGAGACGGAACCGTCTCACGCATCGTCTCTCGCCTCTCCGAGGGAGCCGGGGTGGTGACCACCCGAGGGGACGTGCATTACGTGGTCACAGAATATGGCGTTGCCGACCTACATGGAAAGAACATCCGCGAACGGGCGCTGGCTTTGATCCACATAGCCCACCCCAATTTTCGGGAAGAACTGCTGAAACAGGCCAAGCTAAGGCACTACGTCTTCGTAGATCAACTACCCCCTCTGGGAGTATACCCCGCCGAACTGGAGACTTGCGCTACCTTCGACGGTGTGGAGGTCTTTTTCCGGCCCATCAAACCCACCGACGAAGAGATGATGCAAGAGCTTTTCTACTCTCTCTCCGAAAAGAGCATCTACTATCGCTTCTTTCACCGCACCCAGGTCATGCCCCACAAAAAGGTTCAGCGCTTCACCACCATTGATTACCAGAAGGACATGGCCATCGTGGGGTTGGTGGAAGAGGACGGCCGGGAGAAAATCATCGCCGTGGGAAGGTACGCATTGGAACCAGAATCCAACATGGCCGAAGTAGCCCTGCTCGTTCAGGACGACTGGCAGGGGAAAGGGATCGGAACCTGGCTGCTCAAGTACCTGATCCAAATCGCCAAAAGCCGCAAGATCGCCGGCTTCAAAGCCCAGATCATGGCCGATAACAGGGCTCCGCTCCATCTGGCCCACAAGACCGGTTACACCGTAGAAACCGCTCTAGAACACGGAATCCTTCTGGTATCCTTCAAGTTCCAAGAGAGAGAAGCAGCGAATTCGCGCCGCAAAACCCGGGGAGACTGACCTTGCGGCGCACACCGCAAGCCCAAAAGCAACCGAAAGAAAAGAGTCGAGGTGATTTGAGATGATGCGATTTGACCGCTTTACAGAGCGCGCACAGGACGCAGCCATGCGCGCCTATGAGATATTACAACGCTATGGCCACAATCAGGTGGATACGGAGCACATCCTGCTGGCCCTTCTGGAGCAGCCCGAAGGCGTCATCCCCCAGATTCTGGAGAATCTGGGAGCCGACATCAACGCCATCCAGAGGCGCCTGGACGGGGTGCTGAAAGCCAGCCCCAAAATGCCCCCTTTCCCCACCGGCGCTTTGGGTCAGGTCTACATCACCCCTCGCCTCAAGCGAGTCATTGACCTGGCCAACGAGGAAGCCAATCGCCTGAAGGACGCCTACGTCTCCACAGAGCACATCTTCCTGGCCATCGCCAGCGAGAGGAACACCCCTGCCGCACGCATCCTCGGCGAAGCCGGAGTGACCAAGCAACGCATCTACGAGGCTATAAAGGAAGTGCGCGGGGGGCAACAGGTGACCGACCCCCACGCCGAGAGCCGCTACCGCACCCTGGAGAGGTACAGCCGCGACCTGACCCAACTGGCCCGAGAAGGGAAATTGGACCCGGTCATCGGCCGCGACGACGAAATCCTACGGGTGATGCAAATCCTCAGCCGACGCACCAAGAACAACCCGGTGCTCATCGGCGAAGCCGGAGTGGGCAAGACGGCCATCGTGGAGGGCCTGGCTCAGAAGATAGCCGCCGATGACGTGCCCGAAATCCTGATGGGTAAGCGCATCGTGTCCCTGGACCTGGGAGCTATGGTGGCCGGCACCCGTTTCCGTGGCGAGTTTGAGGAGCGACTGAAAGCAACCATCGAGGAAATCCAGCGGGCCGAGGGAGAGATCATCCTGTTCATTGACGAGATTCACACCGTAGTCGGGGCCGGCGCAGCCTCGGGAGCCATTGATGCCTCCAATATGATGAAGCCAGCCCTGGCTCGCGGCGAACTGCGCTGCATCGGCGCCACCACCCTGGACGAGTACCGCCGATACATCGAAAGGGACAGTGCCCTGGAGAGACGTTTCGCCCCCATCTACGTGGAAGAGCCCACTGTCGAGGAGACCATTGAGATGCTGCGTGGCCTGCGCGACCGCTACGAGGCCCATCACAACGTCCAGTTCGACGATGCAGCCCTGGTCGCTGCGGCCCGTCTCTCCCATCGCTACGTGTCCGACCGGCATTTGCCAGACAAAGCCGTTGACCTCATCGACGAGGCCGCGGCCAAGCTGCGCATCGCCATCTACAGTATGCCCCCTGAGCTAAAAGCAATGAAGGCCGAGCTGAAGCGGCTGGCCGGCGAGGAAGAGGCCGCCTGGGCCGCCAGAGACTACGAACGAGCAGCTACCTTCAAAATGGAACGCCTGGCCCTAGAGGAGGAATTCAACGCCAAACTGGACGCCTGGCGACAGGAGAAAAACCTGGACGAGATAGTTGATGAGGAAGACATCACCGAGGTAGTGTCCAAGTGGACGGGCATCCCTGTCACCAGCCTGCGGGAGACCGAAGCCCAGAAGCTGCTGCACATGGAGGAACGGCTGCACGAGCGCATCATCGGCCAGGATGAAGCAGTAGCGGCTGTGGCCGACGCCATCCGCCGCGCCCGTTCGGGCCTCAAAGACCCCAGAAGACCCATCGGCTCCTTCATTTTCCTGGGGCCATCGGGAGTGGGCAAGACGGAACTGGCCAAGACTCTGGCCTGGTTCCTCTTCGACGACGAAGAAGCCCTCTTGCGGGTGGACATGAGCGAGTACCAGGAGCGACACACGGCCTCCCGCCTGACCGGCGCCCCACCCGGCTACGTAGGGTACGAGGAGGGCGGCCAGTTGACCGAAGCCGTGCGCCGACGGCCCTATCAGGTCATCCTCTTCGACGAGATTGAAAAGGCTCACCCGGAGGTTTGGAACGCCCTTTTGCAGATTCTAGAGGACGGGCGACTGACCGACGGCCAGGGTCACACTGTGGACTTTCGCAACACAGTGATCATCATGACTTCCAACATTGGCACCAAATTCGCCCGGTACGGGGGCACCCTGGGCTTCCTGAAGTCGGAGGATATTTCAGAGGACGAGCGAGAGGCCAAGCGGGAGATCGAGAAGGGCCTCAAGAAAACCTTCCGGCCAGAGTTTCTAAACCGCATTGATGAGGTCATCATCTTCCACACTCTGACCGAAGAAGACGTCAGGCAAATCGTTGACTTGCAGATGAAGGAGATCAGCCAGCGCCTGGCCGACAAAGGTATCACCATCGAACTGAGCGAGGCAGCCCGCGATTGGCTGGCCAAGGAAGGCTATGACCCTCAGTTTGGAGCCAGACCTTTGCGGCGCACCTTGCAACGGCGGGTAGAGAGCCCTTTATCCATACGTTTGCTGCACGGTGAGTTCAAAGAGGGTGACACAGTAGTGGTGGACATCGGCGAGGAGGGCATCGTCTTCCGCAAGGAGGATGAACCTATTGCTGTGGAATTGCCCACCCCCTCTGAAGTCGAGGCAGCGTAGCCGGTGGGCAACGCTTGCACCGGAAAG
>JAOZOT010000378.1 GCA_029933115.1 Anaerolineae bacterium
TTGGGTGCGTCCAGCGGCCCACGGATGCTGCACGCAGCCTCCCAAAGCCAGTTCTCCAAAGTTGCGATATCCATGTTTGCCCCTCACTCTAGATTTGCCACAAATCCGTCAACCTCGCGGCCAGTTCAGCCCAGTTAGTTCATGGGTTCTAATTCGTCTACCGTGGAAGCATTGACCCATAACCCGTGCTTCCTCTTCCCCAGCCGCTCCATCCGCGCCCTGTACTTTTGTAGCGATTCAGCATCCACCATCCAGGCGTTGGCGAACTTTTGTCCTTCTATCTTGTTGGCCAGCAACAGCTGGCGGATGTGAGAACCGGAATAGCCGAACCTCTCACTGGCCTCTTTGACTGAAATAAAGTTCCCTGCCATTTTCCCAATACCCCTTGGAGTGGATTGTCGCGTACGTATCCCCACCCTCAATTGATTATACCACTCTCACGCACTTGTGGCAAAAATGTCGGAACTCGGCTTTGCGCAGTGGTTCATCATCGTAGGGCGGCTGGCCAATCCCCTTTCGCGAAATTTCGCGAAAGGGGATTGGCTGTATTTGCGTCAGAACTCCTGTAGCGAGAGGGGTTAGCCCCCTTACAAGCCAGAGGCGTGCTCGAAACTTGTCCTGAGCCATGCCCTGAGCATAGTCGAAGAGATAGTCGAAGGGGTGGCCGAATTAAAAGTAAGCACCGATCGTCGGTCATGGGGGCGCGATCGGTGCTTGCTGGGGGCCCAGGGCAAAATAGTAGGGGGAGGGCTGGCCTCTCCCCTGCTTCGCGCTGCCTGTACTTGGAGCACATCTCTCCCATCAAGCCTGCCCTCCTGAACCTGGCCCAGCTCCTCCACCAGGACGGCGCCCTGGAGGTGGAGGGGATCGAGACGAGGTACATGGAGTGGGAAGACGTCCGCAGGAAGCTCGTCCCCCGCCGCGTGAGCGAGCTCGCTCAGTTGGTCACGGGGTGCATGCAGGATCAGGGCTACACCCTCGTCCTGGACCACTTGGAAAGGGTCACTCCCACCATGCTGCCCCACTTGGACGCGCTCATGGAGGTGGCTCTTATCATTGGGGCAACCGACGAGCTGAGGCCCCAGGCCCAGCGGCTGTAGTGGGCCTTCGAGCGGCTCGAGGTTCCTCCGCTGGCCAGGGATGAGGCTCGCAGGCTCCTGTGGCAGGTGGCCGAAAGAGATCGGGGCAAGAACCCTCAACTCTTCGAGACACGGGTTCTCCAGCAATCCGGGGGCAATCCCCTGGCTATCATCACCATGGCCGCCAGGGCCCGCACGGCGGCGCTTTCGGATCGGGAGATCCGTGGCCTCCAGCACGGCGCCGGCACCAGGTACGTCCCTCTCACGCCCATCCTCCTGGTCCTCGGCGACCTGGTCGTCGCCACCCGCTTCGTCGCCCTCGGGCTCAACGATCGCGACCTTTACGTCCTGGCCGGTCTGGGGTACGCCTCCTTCTTCGTCCTGCGCTACTTTATCTACCGTCTGAACTGAGCCCTGGATCCCTTCCCGGAAACCCGGGCCAGGCTTTCGAAAAAGCCCGGTGAACCCGTGATAAACCCCTGACAGGGGGCGGGAAACCCCGGACAAACACCTGTATAGAAAAAAGGGAAAAATGAGTGGCCCGGGAAGGTGCGTTTATCGTCCCTGGTCAAATGGTCGGATGGTCGTGTGGTCAGGTGGTCAAAAGGACCATCAGACCAAACGACCAACAGACCAAGGACCATGATTCTGAATCTGGCTTTCGAGCAAAAAACCTCTTCTCCCATCCGCCCCTCTGCCGCCTTCTCCCGCGTCGTCCTCATCTGTGGCAAGCGGGGCAGTGGGAAATCGTATTTGACTTCTATCCTTGGCCCTGCGCTACCGTCTAACAGAAGCGAGCCAAGCCACCCGCTCATAACACCATTGTAGGCAGCACCCTGCGCCACAAGCGATGGCTTCGCCGCCCCGCCAGCCACCCCCTCCTAAAAGCCAGTTGGTAGGTAGCAGGGGACAGGGAACAGATAGCTTACTCAGAATCCCTGATGCAGCGAAAACCCCAGCTTATGCTCACGATTCCGGGTTTGGCCTTGCTCAGTAGGCACAGCGAGCGCGGCCAAGTATCAGCGTGCACACCGAAAGCCAAAGTCTTTGCCCCGAAGGGTGGGTACAGCTTTGTAACGATAGCGCGCTCGTATATCGGTAAATCCATTGAGCCAGGACCCACCTCGCACTACCTTTTCAGAGCCGGAATCCGGACCTGGTGGATTTTGGGCTGGCGATTGGCTGTAGTAGTCTGGATCGTACCAATCTGCCACCCACTCCCACACATTGCCCGCCATGTCTAATGCCCCATACGGGCTAGCCCCCTCCGGGTAACTGCCCACTGGCGCGGTGTGAGCATATCTATCATCCACGGGGGCATGCTTCCACCATTCCGGACAGTTCTTGTCACAGAAATTCACCCTGTTCCCATCTAATGTGTTCCCCCACGGCCAAGTGTACTCTTCATTGTCCCGTGCAGCTTTCTCCCATTCGGCCTCGGTGGGCAGCCGCTTGCCTGCCCACCGACAGTAGGCATTGGCATCGTACCAACTCACGTAAACCACCGGATGCTGGGCATAGTCGGCGTTGCCATAGTAGGCGGTATCCGAGGGCGCATTACATGCCCCTGCCTCCACACACTTCCGGTATCGGGCGTTGGTCACCTCGTACTTGTCAATGTAGAAGGCATCCAGAAAGACTTCATGCTGGGGCTTTTCACCCTCAACGCTGAACTCGGCCTCAGGGCTTATTGCCCGTATCGCTTCAACATCGCTCTCGCTGAAACCCATGAGGAACTCTCCAGCAGGCGCATAAACCATCTCTGATTCATCCTTCTCCCACATCATCGTCGCACCGGCTACAGGCCCTGACGTTGGCGTAGGTGGCACGAGAGTGAAAGTAGGAGTGGCGGCGGAAGGAAGAGATGTATTTGTTGGCGTGGCGGTAGAAACGATGGGCTTATGTGTCGGGCTACCGGTTGGTGTCACTGTGGGCGTGTCTGTCGGAGACCTGGGAGTTACAGCAGCTACTGGAGTCCCGGATAGCCAAGCGGAAAGGAAATCTGCCGCATTTGGCACTAACCATACGCCCAAAGCGATGAGCACGCCTATCACCCCAGCTATGGCTCCTACCTTCTCCCAATTCACTGACCGCCGTGGTTTGGTTGGGGTGGGTCTAATCGGAGGGCTTGGAACACGGAGCGCCCGCAATATCTCTTCTACGACTGCATTCAGGCCCTTTGCCGTTGACACTGCCAATTTGTCGGCCAGAGTTGGTGAAAAGTGCCTGACGTCCTCCCACGTAACATTGTGCCAGACAGGAAGTATCGTCTTCCCGGAACTGACTTCTTTGGCAACAAGCCCATCCAATTCACGTTGAGGCCATTCCTTGTTAAAGAAGTGAGGACTCAGGATGACGACACCATATCTTGATTGGGCTAGGCCACGGTCAATGGAGCGACGGAGGCTGTCTCCAAGGGTCAGGGCGAACTCATCGTACCAGACACGTAGCCCCTTCTGTCTCAGGGCCTCTGCAAGCGGCCTTGCGATCTCTTCCTTGTCTTCCCAGGCATGACTTATGAAGACATCCCACATCCTTGCATCCCCTTGTATCCTGTGCATGGGCACCGCAACAGAAAGCCCCGCTAGCGCGGTCAGGCAGAAGCGGGGCGATGTCCAATGCCCGAAAGGGCCATTAGACCGACTTGGATATGGTTGGTCCTGACCGCGCTAAATACATTTTACCATAGTTGGCTCAAAGTTTCAATACTCTTTTTGAATTGTACAGCTAAATGGTGCACCCTCCGCGTCCTCGACAACACAACCAGCCGAAGCGGGGCCAGGAGTGCAACCACATACCTCGTTATCCCAAGAACACCCAGGCAGGCCGGTCGGTTTCGAGTCAGCGTTTAGCGATAGTCACATTCCCAATAGGCCATCATGTTCAGGTTGAACATCACCAACAGATGTTGGTTTCTTCAAAGTCTGACGAAGAACCGAAAAA
>JAOZOT010000379.1 GCA_029933115.1 Anaerolineae bacterium
TGGCCACCACGTCGCCGAAACGTTTGGTAACGTGATCGTAAGTTACACTAGCCATTGAACTTTTCCTCCATAGCTCTATTTACCTTATGAGGCAGTTTCGGTAAACGATTTTCCAAGATTATACCATAGATTGTGGAATTTTGCACCTTGACATTTGCCTCCGTCTCACTTATAATCTATTCAGGAAACTCTTCCTCTCTCTATTGATTGTGGGATCACGCCCCACTTGGAACCTTCTCCACGTTTACAGGCGAGCTTACCGATGCGCGTGTGAACGTGGATAGGGCGTCAGCTAGGAATAGTTCCACACAGGGAAGGAGCACGGGCATGGCAACGTACACTCAAGTTGCTACCATCCTGCAGAGGGCTCTTGGTGAGGAAGAAGGGTTGCTGGTGCTGGAATACTTTGAAACCCGCCTTCCACCTGACGTGGCCCGTCAGCGCGATATCAGCGAGACCGAAGCCGCTCTGCGTCTGGAAATCGAGAAGGTACGCGCCGACTTGACCAAAGAGATCGAGAAAGTGCGTGTCGAAATCGAGAAGATGCGCGCTGACTTGACCACAGAAATCGAGAAGGTGCGCGCTGACCAGACCACAGAAATCGAGAAGGTGCGCGCCGACTTGACCACAGAAATCGAGAAGATACGCGCCGACTTGACCAAAGAGATCGAGAAAGTACGTCTCGAGACCGAGCGGGTGCGCGCTGACTTGATTGTGCAGATTGAGCGCTCGCAGGCGGCGCAAACCCGCTGGGCTTTCCTCTTCTGGATCAGCCAGATGGCTGTGTTGGTGGGGGTGCTTTTCCGCCTGCTGTCCTGAAGAGTTTACCAGATTTCAGAGATGCTTACCCTGCTATATGCTCTACCTCCGACGGCTGCTGCCCCTCGAACCCCTCCGCCTTGATTCGCCCCTCGAACTGGGCCGCCTCGATCCACCTCTTGAACTCGGCCGCCTGGGCTCACCCCTCGAACTGGGCCGTTTTGATGAGGCTTTCGCACTCGGCCGCTTGGGTGAAACAGTAGGGCGTTGTTGCCGGGCTTGCCAACGCTGGCGGTCTCGCTCGGCTTGGGTGGCGCGAATTTTCTGGCGTGCCTGGCGCTCCGCCTGCTCTGCGTAGCGTTGCGCTTCCTCCGCCTGCTTGCGAAGTCGGCTCAGGGCCTGTTTGGACACGGCCCTGGTCGGAAACGTCGGCAGCGCAGCTTTCGCCCGCTGAAGTGCGTGCTGCCCCGCACCTCTGGCATCCCGGTCACGCACGGCCCGCTCGGCTCTTTGTATGGCTGCTTGCGCGGCGCGCACAGCCCTCTGGGCTGCGGTGCGATAGCTCTCGTATTGGTTGTGGTCGGCGGCGATTTGCTGTAGCGCCTGGTTGGCCTGTTGGCCCGCTTTGCTGTAGGCGGCGATGGCAGCACGCAGCGCCTTGGCCAGGGCGCGGTCCTCCAAGCCGCCGGCAGCGGCGTAGGCTTGTTTGGCCGCAGACAAGCCATCGGCGGCCTGCTGGACGAGCTTGCTCGTTTTGGCGGTTCTGGCTGCGGCCGGCAGTGCTTTGGCCTTGGTCTTGCACTGACCGACTTGAGCAGCTACGCTCTTGGCCGCTGCCTCCAACTCCTTCTGCAGAGCGTTGATCTCCTTCACCTGCTCGCTGGCGGCTGTGTAGGCGGCAGTGGCCAGTTGCCGGGCCTCAGACTGGGCCTCCGTGGCTGCGATAAAGTGGCGAGCCTCCATCAGCCGCTGAGCCTTGGCCAGTTGACGGCGAGCCTTCTCAATCTGTTTATCCACCTCCGGCCCAATCTTGACGTCCTCTCGGTCACGGAGGGCCTCTGCCTTGGCCAGGTCCGCTTCCGTCAGGCGCAGCGCCTCCTGGATGTGCGCTTCGGCCGCTTGCACCTCCGCCAGACGGTTGACAACGGCCTGAAATTGTTGCTCCGCCTGGGCCAGGTCCGCAGCAGCCTGGGTCAGTTCATGCTCGGCCTCATCGAACTTTTGCTCTTCCAGGCTGTTGAGGTGCTCGATTTGGCCAAGCTGCTCGTCGCGCAGGCTCTGGAGTGTCTGCGTGGCCTGGGTCATGTCGTCGGCGACGTCTTTCCAATTCTCCTGGGGATAGGTTTGCAGCTTCTGCCAGGCCGGTGCGGCCTCATCCACCCGGTACTGCTCCACGCGGGCCACCTCGTCATGGAGACGGCGCAGGGCGGCTGCGTTCTGCTCTTGCAGCGCCGGCCACTCCTGCGCGCCGGCGAGAGCCCGTTGGCTGTCGGTGTCGAGCTCCTCTATCCAGGTCGCCGCCGCAATGTAATCGCCAGCAGTGATCTCCTGGGTGATGGCCTGAATGTCCGCCTCGACCTCTTTCAAGTCGTCCGCCAGTCGAGCAGGCCGGTAGCCCTGGGCGGTGATGGCCTCAATCTCGGCTTGGCGGCGGTCGTGGGCACTCACGGCCGCCACGAACGCTTTGACCGTTTCGATGTCCCGCAAGACGTCGGCGGTTTGCTCCGTAACGCGGAGAAACAGCCCCTCCTTCAAGGCGGCCTCCGCCTGATTCAGGCGCTCGTCAATGCCGGCGAAGAGCTGTTCCCCCGTCAGTACGAAAGGGGAGGGCACATCCTCCTCTGCGGCCTGGCGCCGGGCCCGGGCATCTGCCAGGCGCTCAGGGGCCTCTCGCTGAGCCTCTTGCAGGCGTGCTATTTGGGCTTTGACCCGGTCAACGTAGCCCAGGATGCCCTCAGCGTCGGTCTGGGCCGGGTCAACCATTATCAACTCGACTTTGAGTGGCATACCGGTCAACTCGCGCCGGATGCCGTCCAGTTGCTCGGCCAGTTGTACGTCAGTTGCTTCGCGGTCCAACACCAGCATCGGGTCGAGCAAGGTGTGCAGCTCGTCGTCGGTCAGGGTCAGGATGCGCTCGCTGTTCCCGACAAAAGTCACGTAGAGCATCTCCCAACCCTGTACCAGTTGTTCGAGGGAGCGTTTCTCCTGCATCGCCGGGTCGAGCAACTTTTGGCGCAGGTCGAAGGCGTCGTTCAGAGCCTCCTGGCTGCGGCGCAACCACTCTCGGACGTCAGCGCGGATGTCTTCGTAGTGCTCTCCCCCGTAGGCGCTGAACAGTTGGTAGAGCACTGTTTCTTCTGGGGTATCGCCTTTGAGCAATTGGCCGCAGGCGTTCAGCAGGTTCGACGTGCGCGCCCGCAGGATTCCCAGTTGGCGTTGCAACTCCCTGCGGCGCCGGGCGCGTTGGAGGGCCGGGGTGATGACTTTGGGGATCAGCACGTAGCCACCGACGCCCAGGGCCCCAACCGCCAGGATACCAATGAGTGCCCACAGCCAGGGAGAGGGCGATGGCTGTTCGACCTCGGAGGTGGCCAGGGCTTCTCTGGGAGGGGCCTCCGTCGGCTCCGGCGGCGGGTGGCTGATCTCATAAGAGGTGCTCAGGGCCTGGACAAAGGCCCCGGTCGGGTCACCGGCGGCAATGGCGGCGCGCATCTGGCTTGTGATCTGGAAGGTGGCCTTGTCGTCCGTGTCCAGCGCCGAGCCGAACAGCAACTCGCCATAGGTCACACTGTAGGCCCAACTCAGCTCGGTGGCGGTGCTGGCCTCAAAGGCCAGGGCATTCTTGTCAAAGCCGTCTGGGCCACGGATGCCAGCCTCGATCTCGGCCTGGTCGAGGAAGGCGAACCAGTCGTCTTCGCTCTCGGGGCGATAATCGGTCAGCAAGATAAAGACCCGGAAGCCATCGTCTGCCCAGGGTCGGGCGGCGTCGCAGATGGCGTCCGTATCCACCGCCTGGTCGGTATCCAGGCGGATGTCCGCGTAGGGACAGGGGGATTGCGCCTGGGCGCGGGCCGCAATTCCCATGACGGCTACAATCATCAGCAAAGCCAGTGCGCTCAGCAATCGCCTGTAGTTCATGATTCCCTCCCATCATTTTTGTCAACCGGCAGCGAAGCGCCTCTACTCTCCTCCGCTTTTACAAGGCGTTTGGTAGCTCTGCACTCAATCGTGGTTGGGCAGGCTGCCCCACTCCGAGGGCGC
>JAOZOT010000380.1 GCA_029933115.1 Anaerolineae bacterium
AACTGATGGTTCAGAGGGGGTAGCCGGATGGAGACATTCGCCATCACTGACGCCGGTGGATCGGGGAGGTCTGAGGCCCCGAGAAGTAGCTTCCTTTTCCTGCTGGCGGTGCTGATACTCAGCGTTGGGCTGGCCTCTTATGGATATGAACTGCGCCTGCCGGCCCTGGGCTTCCGCTGGACTAACGCTCACTTGGTGTATGCAGTGAGGAAAGGAGGACCGGCCGAGCGGGCAGGGGTGAGGTCAGGAGACGTCTTCTGCCGGTTGGAGGGGATGACGCCGGATCGCCTCTTGGGTTTTGCGCGTATGCTGGAGCAGCTACCGGTGGGGGAGGTGGCCTCTCTGACAGTGGAGCGGGAGGGCCAGCGATTGGAGCTAGTCCTGCTGCCAGAGCCCAGGTCCTTTCCTCTGGAAGGTTGGGCCGTCAACTATGTCGTAGCCCTGGTGTTTTGGACCACGGGGCTTTTTGTCTATTATCAGCGGGCTGGGGATAGGGTAGCTCGGTGCCATCTGCTTTTCTCCCTGAGCTCGGCTTTGGTCCTTTTCACCCTTTTGCCGGGCCTGCCCTGGTTCAGAATCCTGCAATACGTGGGCCTCGGCTTGGTGCCAGGGCTGTTTCTGCATCTCTTCTTGGCTCTCGTTGATGAATTCAGCCGGGCGGCAGGCAGAGATGGAGCAGTGAAAACGTTGGCGGTAAGCCGGCGTCCGCTATTGCTGTTGCTGCTTTATCTCCCCGGCGTACTGGTGGGGCTTGGGAACTCTATCCTCGTTATTTTGGAGAGAGAAAAGGCTTTCGCCTGGGCTTACGATCTGCTCCCTCTGAATGTGGCTTTTGGTTTCGTGGAATGGCTCATCTTGCTCCTCGTTTACCTGCGGTCCACCCCGGCGGGCGTCAGGCGGCAGTTGGAGGAGACGACTGTGGGGATATTTATCGCCACGTTGCCTTTCATTATCCTGCTGCTCATTGACACCTGCACCAAGTCTCAGTTCGTTGACTCGCGTATCCTCCACCTTTCGCTCTTTGGTCTCCCTCTGGCTCTCAGCTACGCCGTGCTGAAAGGGCATCTGGCCAGGCTCGACCGCCTTGTCAACCAAGGTCTGGTTCACACTGCCCTGGTGACCGTGCTGCTGGGTATCTATCTTCTGCTGGTTGAGATTGGCGGGCGTTTGCTGGGAGTAGCCCTCTCCAGCCAGGGGTTGTTCGTTGCTGTCCTCTCTGCCCTGGTGATTGTCGTCCTCTCCGCTCCTCTCAAGCGGTGGTTGCAGTCGGCGGTGGATCGTTTGTTCTACCGAAGATGAGTGGTGGCAGGGCGACAGTTATTCTGCATCACCGTAACTGTGCCCGCAAAGCCGTCCAGCAGCACTATCTGACCGTCACGGAGGAGTCGGGTAGCCCCGGCGACGCCGGTTACAGCCGGCAGCCCATACTCCCGGGCCACTACCGCGCCGTGGGACAATTGCCCCCCACTTTCCATGATCAACCCTCCCAGCAGACCAAAGATGGGGGTCCAACCTGGGTCGGTGCTTCTGGTCACCATAATGTCCCCAGCCTGGACCTTGCTGAACTGGGCCGGGGTGCTCACAACTTTGACCGGGCCTTGCCTGAGCCCGGGGCTGACGGGCCGACCGGCCAATATCTGCTCCCTCCACTCAGGGACTTCCAGCGGACGATTGCCCACCAGGAAGGCCGGGTAGGCCAGGTGGGGAGTGAGCTCGTGTTCGCCTCGGAGTTGTCGGAATTCTCTTTCTCTGCTTTGAATCTCGTCGGCGGGGAAGGCGCTTCTCCCTCCTCTCACATAAGCCTCAAGCTCGTCCTTGGTGGCCAGGAATACCTCGTTGCGATCCCTCAGCAACCCATCGGCAACCAGCTTGTCCCCTAGCAGCAGAAACAACTCCCGCATGGCAGCCAGGGTCTCCTGCCAGTAGAAACGTTGGTCCTCTCTGAGGGGCATATAACGCCGGGCCAGGCTCAGAACGTGGTTGAGCAGCGTCCATTTGAGCCGGCCTGCCACTCCTTTTAGCAGAGAGCTTTTGACCAGGTTGTAGGCCGCCTCCCGCTGCTGCTCCCCGTCCTGGTGAGTGGTGTGTGATGTGTGATGCGCGATGGCCAGGCTTTCGACCAATTCCCTCACTTGAGCCGGGTCGGCGGCAAAGTTGGGGTGATAGATGTCCAGGCTGAAGGAGCGATGCCCATATCGGGTTAAGAAGGCTGCCAGGGCCGCTTCGTATTCTTCACCCGGCGGCATCTCGGCCAGCTTCCGCAATTCCTGGTCCAGCTCCAGCGATTTGTTGGGCAAACCCGATACCAGTGCTGCACAGACCTTCGTGGCTTGCTTCTCTCCCAGCCAGGCAGCGGTCAGCTTGCGCAGAAGGGTGTAGGTCAAATCTGCGTGGGTCAGACTCCAGCGGTGGAGCGCCAGCAGTTTCCTGTTCAAATCCTGGGCTCGTTCGATTAGCGACCAGAGGGCTTCCAGACCGACTTCCCTGTCTGCCTCCTTCAGCCACTGCACCTGCTCGGCAATGGCCGCCATCTCCCGCCGGTGTTCGGCAGTGAAACGAGCCCACTGTCGGTAGTTGTGCCAGGGCGACCAGTTTTGCGGATCGCGCAGAAAAGCTCGCAGCAAGGAAAACAGAAAGCGCGGCGCGAAAATGGAGGACGGATAGCCGGCCTTTTTCCTGAGATCTGTGTCACCGCCGGGGAAATAGCGGTAGGCGTCCTCCGGCAAGAACAAATCGGGAAAAGGCTTGTAGAGAATCTGAAAGACAAGCCCGTTGACGAAGGGGTGACCGCGATATAATTTGGTGATGGGCAAGCTATCGGCCTGGGGGTAGCCCATGTAACGCAAGGGCTCTCGGAAAGCTAATTCCTCCAACAGTTCCCGGACCAGCGACCACCCCAGGGGGGATACAGGCTCGCTGAAGCGTTCGTTGAGAAAGCCACTGGTCCATAAATAGTCGTCGCCGGCGATAGAGTCGGTGAACCAACTGCTCCTGCGCACTGTCAGGGGACGAGCCTGAAAAATGTAGAGCTCTCCTCGCCAGAACCCCCATTCAACATCCTGAGGGAGGCCAAAATGCCTCTCCAAGGCCGACACAGTTTCGGCCAGGCGTCGTACCTGCTCAGGGGACAGAGTGAGCTCGTCTCTCCGCCCGGCGGGGACGTCAACCAGGATTGTCCCCCCACTATCCCCGGGGTTTTGTATCCGTTGTCGAGTCTTGTGCCCTGGCCACGCCGAGAACTGGGGAGATATGCCGGCGGTGGTGCGCTCAACTGTGTAGCGATCTACTTCCACCTCGCCCCTGACCACGCTTTCCCCCAGTCCCCAGTTGGCTTCGATGATGAGCCTGTCCCGGCCTGTCAATGGGTCCACAGAGAAGGCTACCCCAGCTACGTCGCAAGGGATCATGGCCTGCACCACTACAGCCATAGCTACAGCCTCCCCCCCAGCCCAAAACCGACGACGGTAGGAGACAGCCTGGGGCGTCCACAGGGAAGCCCAGCAGGATTTTACGGCCGCCAATAGATTCTCGGCACCGCTCACGTGCAGGTAGGTTTCCTGCTGGCCGGCAAAGGATGCGCCGACCAGGTCTTCGGCTGTGGCCGAGGAGCGGACGGCTACCTGGCCTTCCGGTGCACCCTTCTCCAAAAGTTGAGTGTAGGCAGCCACGATCTCTGCTCTGACCGAGTTCGTCAGTTCGCCGTCAGCGATAAGGGCTCTCAGGTGCGCTGCCTCCCTCTCAAAAGCTGCTTCATCCTTTCGCGCCAGCTCCCCCAGAGCAGCGGTGGCTTCTGCGAGGTCATTCCGCCTCAAAAAATCCAGGTAGGCGGCCGTGGTGATGCAAAAGCCCGGCGGAACGGGATAGCCAGCCCTGGTCATCTCTCCCAGGTTGGCTCCCTTGCCCCCGACCGCATCTCTGTCATTTGGGGTTATCTCTTCAAGCCACAGGATCATGGCCTGTCCGCTCATTGCCTTTTTACCTGTCCCGTGTTAAAATCGTTGGGCCTGTATAGCTTGAC
>JAOZOT010000381.1 GCA_029933115.1 Anaerolineae bacterium
GAATCCAGCTTGGCCACTTGGCGCATCATGTGACCCAGGTAGAATTCGGTCAGGCCTGGATCTTTTTGTTTGGCCAGGGCGATGAGTTGCTTCAGGTCGTAGCCCGCCTGCAGGATGAAATAGAGATCCACGAAATCCTTAACATCTGCTCGTCCAAGGATGGCCGTAACCTTGTTGGCGGCGATGTTTTCGAGGGAATCCACGATGATTCCATCCACCGCCTGGCGCTCGCCGAATTGAGGACCGAAGTCTCGCACCAAATCGAGCTTCAGAGGGGGCAACCCCGGGCAGGTCAGCAAGAACTGCTGAAAAGTCGGGGTACTGAGGCTACTGGTCAGGGTGCCCTGCAGTGCTTCGGCGATGCCCTCCATCTCGCGGCGAGCGTGATCAAGGGCATCATCGTCTACGGTAAAAAGATCCAAATCATCACTGGTTCGATGCCCAAGATAGAAAGCAGCCACAGCCGTGCCGCCAGTCAACCAAAACCATTTCCCCACTGGATTAGCGAAGAACCGAACCAGGAAATCCTGCTGCAGCGGCGTCAGTATCCCTTCCACCAACTGGGGCTGCCTCGCCAATTCATAAGGCGCCGGTGACTCTCGCATGGAGTGAGGTGCGTCGTCCCGGCTCCACACCTCTAGTGCATAAGCCCACATATCCTTGATGAAGGGAAAGCGCCAGTAAATCTGATCAAAGTACTTCCGCACGTCGTCCAGGGTCAGGTACTTCCAGATGTCGTCCCAACGGGCGTATTGCAGGATGCGGCTGATCAGCCACACCTTGCGCATCTCGTTGTCGCCCCGCAGGATCTCCCAGACCTCCTCTTCGCTGATGTCATAGTCCCAGATAAAATAGGGCCGCTTTGCCACCTTACTCCTCCAGCGCGCCTCGCCGGTGCAGGAATTGCTTCAGGCGGGCAATCAGCCGTTCTGCGTCGGCCAACAACTGTTGCATTTCCGCTGCCGAAAGGGGCTTCTTTCCCTCCAACTGTTTGAAGGGCTTATAGTCAACCCATTCGCGTCCTTCCATCAACGCCTTGTAAATGTCGGCGTACTCTTTCTCGATCAGGCCGGGCCTGACCAGAAATTGGGACACTGCGCCCAGTACGGTGTGGTGCTTGCCCCGCACGACGTTGACGGCGTACAGAGCAGCGGTGACCAGATAGAAGGCCGCGTAGTAGGCGCGGCCCACAGCCCCGTCAAGGTATCCCGCTGCCCTCAGTTCTTCCATCATGGCCCAGAGGCGGTTCGACTGTTCCACATACAGGCGAATGGTCTCTTTGGTGGTCTCGTCCATAGGGCGGAATTCTCCCTCCTGAAAATCTAGCGGAAAGCCGCGCTCTTCAAGGTCCCAAGCCACCTCATCCCACAACTCGATACCGTCGCGGCGCACGTTGACGTAGAGCGGCATCTTTAGACGTTGCCAGTTGCGGTACTCCTCTTCAGAGAAAATCAGCGTCGTACCGTACAGGCCCTCATCCCACCCGAACTGCTGCGTGACCGCCTTTACCTGCTCCTCGCCGTCAGCGGTCACAATCAGCACGTCCAGGTCCGATTCTTCATCGGCATCGCCGCGCGCCCTGGAACCGAACAGAATCACACGCCGAATCCGGTCGCCGCACTCTTCCTCCAGACGTGCCAGAAGGCGTGCCAATGCCTGGCGTTCCGGTGTCGCCAGATACGACACCTTCCCTTCGCGCAACAGCTTCTCGCTCCGTGATCGAGCCTTCTCCATGTATCTTGTCTCCTCTTCCGCCACCGGATGTACCCGCCGGGGTCTCAACTGAACCGTTCTGCTACTCCGCAAGTTCGTGGAGTTCTATTTGAGGGTGAACCCTGACGTTTTGAGGCGTTCCCCCAGGCTCCAGTATTCGTTGCCCAGGTAGGCCACCGCTTGGGCTTTGCCGTAGTCAATGGAGCCGTGCTCGTCCAACAATTCCTCGTCCACGTGGACGGCCACGATCTCGCCGATGAAGAGGTCGTGTGAACCGAGGGGAACAGTCTGACTCAGCCTGCACTCTAGATTGACGGGGCACTCGGCGATGAGCGGGGCCCGAATCTGCGCGGCGGGCTTTGGGGTCAGGCCCGTCTGGGCAAATTTGTCGGCCCTGGCTCCAGAGACGTGCCCACACTGGTCCACGGCCGGCAGCAAATCTTTGTTGGGGATATTGATGGCGAATTCCTTGGTTCGACCGATGATAGCGTGAGAGTAGCGACTGGGGCGGATGGCCAGAGCTACCTGGGGCGGTTTTGCGGCAGCGGTGCCCAGCCAAGCCAGGGTGATGATATTGGGCTTGCCTTGTTCATCCACACAGGTAACCAAAACCAAAGGTGCAGGATACAGGACAGGGAAAGGTTTTTGCAGTCGTTTGCTCACCCTTCAACCTCCTCCGCTTTGCTGCCTCGGGCCAGATAGCGTTCCAGCCAGCGGCCGATGACCACGTATCGAAAGTCCTTGCCCTGAAAGACAGAGAGGGCAGCCCACAGTCCGTATAGGATGAACGCCAGAATGGCTAACATCAGCAGACCGATAATGGCAAAGGGCAAGAACATGGTCACCATACTGATCAGTAAGCCGAGCAGGGCGGCCAAGCCCTCTGCGCCCTCTGCGCTGCCCCCGGCGGCGGCGAGGGGTATGAACGCAAACATACCCCCGAACACTCCCACAAACGAACACATATAGCAGGCCATCCCCAGGAGTACGCCGACGACCCCGGTCAGTTGATAGAGCAGCGCCTGCAGGGACTGAAAGGCCACGAACGGCGATTTGTCCTTTTGGGTGGCCCAGATGATGATGGCGATGAGAGGACCCAGGGCGTGGGCCAGCGCGGCCACGACTTTGTCGTCCTGGGTGGCAGTGCTGGCGGAAAAAGGTTGGTCTGTCATGTGACTCCTCCTCCTTGTGATGACGATATGAAGCTTCCGCGTTCAACTACCGCATCGTCAGTGCCATGACTGCTTTCTGCACGTGCAGCCGGTTCTCGGCCTCGTCGAAAGCCGCCGATAGCCAGCCCTCGCCCTCGGTCTTGTCAATGACGTCGTCAGTGACCTCAAAGCCTCGGTCGCAGGGCAGGCAGTGCATGTAGATGGCGTACTTGTCGGCCAGGGCCATGTGGTCCGGCGTGCAGATCCAGTCCTTGTTGGCCTCAAAGATCTCTTTGGTTTTGTCGGGGTCGTCCTCCCCCACCGGCGGCTTGAACATAGGCACCGCCGTCCAGGCCTTGGGGTAGACTACATGGGCCCCCTTCAGCGCCTCCTCGAAGTCGTTGCTGATCTCGAAAGTACTGCCGTTCATTGCAGCGTATCGGCGACAAGCCTCCAGCACCTCGTCGTCCAATTCCATGCCCTTGGGGTGAGCCAACACAGTGTCGCAGCCCATCATGGTGGCGCCGATGATGGCACTCTGGGGCACGGCGCGTGGCTTGTGGATGCTGGGAGAGTAGGCCCAGCTCATGACGAACTTGATGCCTTTGAACGTCCCGAACTTTTCCTTGACGGTCAGGACGTCGGCCAGGGCCTGGCAGGGGTGGTATTTGTCGCATTCCATGTTGATGACCGGGATGTCGGCCCAGTAGGCAAAGTTCCGTATCATCTCGTGGGCGCCCCCATACTCCCAATCCACCGGGTCGCCATAGCAACGGATAGAGATGGCGTGGCCCATGCGAGACAGGACGCGAGCCACGTCAGAGACGCGCTCGGTGGTGTAGGCCACTTCTCTGCCGGGCAGGGCCGGGGTGTAGATCTTGCTGGGATCCAGGTAGTGGGCGTGGCCGCCCAGTTGGGTCATGCCTGCCTCGAAACTGTTGCGGGTGCGCAGACTCTGATTGTAGAAGATCATGAAAAGGGTCTTGCCCCGCAGCAGGTGATCGTGAGGTTCACCCA
The DNA here is from genome assembly GCA_029933115.1 of Anaerolineae bacterium. Lineage (GTDB taxonomy): Bacteria > Chloroflexota > Anaerolineae > E26-bin7 > E26-bin7 > E26-bin7. The sequence goes on from JAOZOT010000381.1 coordinate 3,882, forward strand.
TTGCAAAGCGGCGCTTGAGGTCCTGGGCTACGTCCAGAATAGTCTCCACCTCTTCCCTGGTGTAGTCCAGCAAAGTCAAAAAGTCCCTACCTCTAAAAGTCTCTGTTTTCATTTGGAGTTCTCCTTATGTAAAT
>JAOZOT010000043.1:0-1341 GCA_029933115.1 Anaerolineae bacterium
TGCAGGCATAGGTGGTGCTGATGCCCACTCCCAGGCTGCCAACGGACTGGGCGCAATTGGGAGCCAGGACGTCGGTCACCACCACGTTGGTCAGGGTCACGTCGCCCGTGTTGGTGATGGTGATGGTGAAGGTGATGGTATCGCCGCTTTGTACTGTCTGGCTGTCGGGCGTCTTGGCGATGTCAATGCTGGGGGTGATGACGTCCACGAAGGCGGTGTCGGTGTCGGTCACCACGGCGCCCACCGGTGGGGTGCCGGTTACCGTGGCCGTGTTGGTAAAGTCGGTGGTGGCGTTGGGCACGGTGCAGGCGTAGGTGGTGCTGATGCCTGCGGCCAGGCTGCCGGTCCAGTTGCAGTTGGGGGCCAGGGCGTCGGTCACGGTGATAGGCGACAGCAGTGCGTCGCCCGTGTTGGTGATGGTGATGGTGAAGGTGATGGTATCGCCGCTTTGTACTGTCTGGCTGTCGGGCGTCTTGGCGATGTCAATGCTGGGGGTGATGACGTCCACGAAAGCAGTGTCGGTGTCGGTCACAGTGCCCGCAGCCGACGTGCCGGTGACTATGGCCGTGTTGGTAAAGTCGGCCGTCACGCTGAGACGCGTGCAGGTATAAGTCGTACTGGCCCCGATGCTCAGTCCCCCAATCACCCTGGCGCAAGTGGGCACCTCGGCGTCCGTCACGGTTACGTCAGACAGGTCCATGTGGCCGGTGTTGGTTACGGTGATGGTGAAGCTTGCCTCGGAGCCGCTGACCACCATCTGGTCCGGCTCTTTGCTCACGCTCAGCGCAGCCGGGAACTCGTCGGCGCCCAGGTCATAGCCCTCACCAACCGGTCGCGATTCGCCGTCAATGTCTGTGGTGACGCCCGCGTCCACCCCGGCGTCAATCGCTGCGCTGCCAGAGCCGAGGTGATAGTTCCCGGCGTCAGGGTCCACAAAGGCCGGGTTATCCCAGTAGTTGTGTGTGCCGGTGATGAGGGTGCCTGCAAAGTCCCAGTCGGTGTCGTTGGCCCAGGCGCCACTTCCCCACAGCGTGCTCTCCAGAGTGGCTGTATTGCCACTGGTGACCATGATGCCGGTGGTGTGGCTGACCAGGATGGTGTTGGTCAGGACGACGGTGCTATATGGTGCTCCCTCACTTGGATTAGTCACGTACACCCCGTGGCCAGCACTGCCACTGTTACGGGCGATAGTGGTGTGCAGCAAGTGAGCCGCTGAGCCTCGGATGTACAGCCCGCTGCCGGAGGTGCTGGCCTGGTTATCGGCGACGAGGTTGTTGGTCAAGGTGGCGTCGCTGGCGTCCAGGTATAGCCCGCCACCGCTGCTGGCGCTGTTGCCAGAGA
>JAOZOT010000043.1:1441-14789 GCA_029933115.1 Anaerolineae bacterium
CGGTGTTGCCGCTGAGCGTGGCCCCATCGCTGTCGTACAGATACAGCCCACCGCCATTGGCACCGGCCGTGTTGCCGGAAACAGTGTTGCCGCTGAGCGTGGCGTCGCTGATGTCCAGGTACAGCCCGCCGCCGCTGCTGGCGTTGTTGCCAGAGACGGTGTTGCCGCTGAGCGTGGCCCCATCGCTGTCGTACAGATACAGCCCACCGCCGTTAGAACTGGCCGTGTTGGAAATGACATCGTTGCTACTGAGTGTAGCGCCGCCGCTGTAGTACAGATACAGCCCGCCGCCGCTGCTGGCGTTGTTGTCAGAGAGGGTGTTGCCGCTGACTGCGGCGGCACTCTGCTCCAGATACAGCCCGCCACCGTTCGAGTTGGCCGTGTTGGAGATGATATCGTTCCCGCTGAGCGTGGCGTCGCTGTAGTACAGACACATTCCACCACCATAGTTGGCCGTGTTGGAGGTGACGGTGTTGCTGCTGAGCGTGGAGGCGCTTTGCTCCAGGTAGAATCCACCGCCATAGTCGGCCGTGTTGCTGAACACCAGGTTGTTGCTGAAGGTGGCCGTGGCGCTGATGACGTATACCCCACCGCCGAGCTCGCCACTGGCGTCGCCACCGGTGAGGCGCAGCCCCTCGATGGTCGGGCTGATGTCGCCGGTGATGTAGATGACGCGCCCGCCACTCAAAGCGTCCAGAGTGGTGGGATTGGCCGTGGGGTCGGGCGGGTCGGTGAAACTGGGGGTGTAACCGCCCCGAATAGTGACGGTCTTGCTGATGTAGACTGTCTGGGTGACCCCGGCGCGAGTCTCCACTCCGGCGCAATAGCCGGCCACCTTGACCACGTCAGTGGGCTGGGTGCTGGCGTCCACTGCCGCCTGGACGGTGGTATAATCCGTGGGATCGTCGTTGAGTCGGACCCAGCAGTTACGCACCGTCACCGGAGCGACGTGGCTGATAGTCGTCTGGCTCAGATCATAGGTAGCGGTAACCACCTGGTTGTAGTAGGTATTCGGCGTGAGGGGCACTGTGGCCGTGAAAGACACAGTGACTACCCCCTCGGTGGTATCCCAGGTGCGACCAGGCACAGTGACGTTGGTGGTGTAAGTCGGAGGGTTAAAGGCTGAATCCAAAACGTCGGTCAGGGCTACCGTGGGCACACCGTTGCCGCTATTGGTCAGCGTGATGGTATAGGTCACTACCTCCCCCGGAGTGACGCGAGTCGGTTCGACCGTCTTGCTGAGGGTAATGCTGTTGACCGGGGCGACTGTGGTGGTTATCGTGCCGGATACATAGGCGGTGAGGTTGGTGGCTGTCACGCCATAGGTATTAGTCAGGATAGAAGCGGCCAATGGGCTGGTGACGCGCACCGCCGCCGTCACCTGGGCTGAATCGCCCACCGCGATGGGATTGGCTAACTGCCACGACAGGAGAGGAACGCTCGTGTCGGTGAAGGTGCCGGTGGTTGGAGCCACAAAGCCCATGGATTGGTAGACCACGTTGGCCGGCAGGGTATCACTGACCACCACGTCCAAAGCCGGGCCCAGAGCAGAGGCGGCATTGGCGACGGTGATGGTGTAGGTGAGATAGTCTCCGGGCTGAACCGGGTCGGCGCTGGCGGTTTTGGTGATGCTCAGGCTGGCCGGCGCTTCTACCGTCACCGTCACGGGCGCGCCTATGGCTTCGGTGTAAGCACCGCCGCCGGTGATACTATAAGTCTGGTTGACAATCGGCGTCCCATCGGTGAGGGGCCTGCTCACCGTCACCACAAAGGTGCGGGTGATGACCTCACCAATGCCCACGGTATCGCTCGAAACCCAGGTAACCGGGTCGGTCAGCACGGGCGAGGGGGTCGCGGTAACAAAGTTGGTGTGGGTCGGCAACTCGTCGGTAATGGTATAAGTGCCGCTCGTAGCCAGGTCGCCGTTGTTGGTGATGGTCAGGGTATAGGTCAGGTACTGGCCGGGTTGCACAGTGGTAGCCGGGGTGACGGCCTTGCTGATTTGCCACACGGCCGACTTGACGTGGATGGTGTCCTGCACCGTGTCCACGATGGTAGGACTGAGGACAGTGGTGGCGGTGAGAGTGGTGACGTTCGTCAGGCCGTTGCTCCCGGTGGGGACGGTAATCGTCACCGTCACGGTCATGCTCTCTCCGGCGCCGAGGGTGGCGGTGTATGGGAGAGGTGGAACGAAAGAGATGTCCCAATTCTGAGTGCTGGTGTAAGTGATGGTGACCGTCTCGGTAATGTCGCCGGTGTTCTCCAGCGTGTGGGTGAAAACGAGGGTCGAGCCGGCCAGAGTATCGGTCACGTTGTCGCTATAGAACAGCAGCCCGCGCACAGGCACGCGTTCGTCCGCGCCGATGTCATAGCCCAGGCCGAGCGGGCGGGAGTCGTTGTCGTAGTCAATGTTCAAGTCGGTGTTCGGGTCACCCGTGTCACGGGCCGGGGAGCCGGCTTGCAGGTGTAGGTCCGGTGGGCTGGCGCTCGGATTCACGAATTGTGGATCGGCCAGCACATCGTTCGGAGGAGAAGGCGCAGGGATTGTCCCTCCTGTGTCGCTGATGGTGTTATTACAGTAGAGGTTATAATCCAGGGAGGCCGTTGCCGGCTGTCCGTGGACAGCGCCACCACTGCTTGTATTGCCGGCAAAGATGGTGTTGGTGATGACTAGGTTGCCGTTATCAACGTAGACGGCGCCACCTTCCTGCGAGGCAGAGTTGTTGTAGAAGGTGTTGTTCTGGAGCGTGGCCGTGCCGGTGTAGATGTATATTGCGCCGCCCTGACTGATGACCTGGTTGTCGTGCAGCAGGTTGTTTTGCAGGAGCAAGGTGCCGCCGCCGTGGTAGAGGCCGCCGCCGAGGACGGTGGAGCCGCCACCGCCCTGGATGCGGTTAGCGCTCAAGGTCAGGTTGCCGCCCTCGTTGTAGATGTTGCCGCCGGCGTTTTCACCGCTCGGCCCGCCGCCCTGGCCGGCGGCGCTGCCGTTGGCGATAGTCAGCCGGTCAACGGTGGCGGTGACGTCTGCGGTGACGTAGATAGCCCGGCCCTGGGCCTGCGGGTTAATGGTGGTGGTTTGAGAGATGTGATTGGGCGGATCCTCGTTCCAATTGTCCCTGTCGTAGCCGCCTTGCAGCGTGACGGATTTGTTGACAAAAGCGGTCTGCGTGATGACTTGCCCCTTGTAAGTGGTAGTGAGGACATCGGTGTAGACAAGGCCGTAGGTGCCTTGTTCTATTTTAATCAGGTCGCCGTTGGCGGCTTGGTCAATAGCCTGCTGGATGGTGCGGCAGGGTCCCACGGACGGCTGCGTGCAGTTGTTATCTTTGTAGTCTACCGCCCCTGGATCAGGATTGCCGACCGTTTCGTCAACCAGCGAGTCCTTTCCATCGAGGGACACGTAGCGCGTGCCGGTCGTGTAGCTGATGACCGTGTTGTTGGCCGCCGCTTTTTGCAACGCGGGGTCACCATTGGATTGGGCAATGACACTGGTGATGTCGGTCAGGCCGCCGGCCGCGTAAGAGTGAATAGTGACGCTGATTACCACTGTCCCGGTCTGCAACGGGCTCAGCGTAATCTGGCCGGATGCTGGCTGAGCGATCTCGCCTAAAGCGTAGAAGCCGGCTTTGGGAGCGATGGTATACGTATCGGTGATGTTGCCGATGTTGGTGATGATGTGAGTGTAGGTCACCGTCTGGCCGGGCAAGGCCGCGCCAAAGTTGTCGGGCGCGATGACGAAATTGCGATCTTCCTCCACCCAGGTCTCGGCCTCGTAGCTGGTGCCCGAGGGCGGAGAGGGGCCCACATAGCCCGGACACTGCCAGACCTGGTAGCTCAGGCTGGTGAATTCTTTGGTGCTGTCGTCGCTTGGATCAGTAGCGTAGGCGCCCGCCGGCACAGTCACTTTCACCTGGATGTCCACCACCTGCCCCGGGCCAATGTCAAAGGTAGCGACCTGGCCACCTGGTTGGATATCCGCGTTTGCGCCGCCTACGATGCCCACAATCTCTGCCCAACCCTGGCTGCTGTTGAGCGTGACGGTGATGGTTTCGGTGTAGCCGGGGCCCACTACAAATCCATTCGACCAGTTCTCACTATCGTTTCTGAAGCGGAAGGTATACGTGAAGGATTCTGTCGGCGCGAGGGTAGCTGACCCCTGGGGGAGGGGCTCACTGCCCACCCAGGTCATCGTGCGCTCGCCAACCAGATACTCGTCGCGTCCCATATCCTTGGCGCAAATCTGGGGGCGAGACTCGTTGAATCGGTCAATAGTGACGTGGGAGGCCGACGTGGGCACAGCGTCAATGGCCGGCGAGTTGTACAGGAGGTCGCCGCCGATGTTTCTGAAGTGAGGGTCACCCACTATGTTGCCGGTGCCCTCTGAGACGCCGGTGTAATCGTTATTCCAACGCAGGGTATAGGCGATGTTCACCGTGGCGCCGGTACCTCCGTAAACGCCGCTGCCGGTAGAAGCTGTATTCGAGGCCACGATGCTGGCGCTGATGATCATGGAACTGCCGAGGTTGCAGACACCGCCACCTTGGCTAGAAGCGTCGTTCTGGCGGATGGTGGCGTGGTACAGCGCCGCGCTGCCGCTGCCGTCGTTTCGGTAGAGCCCACCCCCGTTGCCTGTGGCGGTATTGCCGTAGAGCCCCAGGTTGGTTAAATCCAGAACGCTGCCCGAGGCGGCGTAAATGCCGCCACCGTCGCCGCTGGTGGCCTGGTTGTTATTGATCTGTTTGTTGACCAGGGTAAAAGTGGCGCCATTGTTATAGACACCACCGCCGTTATCGGCCTGGTTATCTTCGATGGGGTAACCACCGCCGGCGTAAATCTGGCTGCCGGAGGCGTTATACATGCCGCCGCCATTGCCGCCGGCCTGGTTGCCCGAAATACCACCGTTCCAGAAGGTCACGTTGCTGTTGCTGCTGTTGTAAACGCCGCCGCCATCCCCGCTGGCCTGATTGTTGTCAATGTTAACGGAGTCTAAGGTGGCGGTCACACCGCTGCCGATGTAGACACCGCCACCGTTGGTTGCCGTGTTGGATATAACGTTGACCTCGGAAAGGTCCAGGTAAGTAACATTGGCCCAGATACCGCCTCCATTGCTGCCGGTGCTGCCGTTGGTCACCGCCAACCAAGAGAGGCTGACCGAGATGGGGCCGGTAGCGGTGATAACCCGGTCCTGGCCCAGAGCGTCAATCGTCGTGGCCAGATAGACGTTGTCCTGAGCGTCCCGGACGTAATCCGAGAAGTCCTTCTCCCAGGAGCCGGTGATGGTAATATCCTTGTCAATAGTGATGCTCTCCTCGCAGACTCCTTCGGCCACCCTGATGGTGTCGCCAGAAACAGCGTTGTCCAAAGCGGTCTGGATGCGGCCGTAAACCTCGCCGGTGCGCACCACCTGGGCCAGGCAGGCGCTGTACTCATCGGCGCCGATGTCCGAGCCGGCGTTGACCGGTCGTGGGTCGTTTTCAAAGTCGTGCGGCACGCCCAACTCCTGCGCCTGGTTGATCAGAGGTGAGGTGGAGCGCAGGTGGAAATCTCCATTGGCTGCGTCTACGAACAAGGGATCCGCGTTGAGGTTATTGCTGCCGGTGCTCACTCCTCCCCCAACCTGGCCGGCTGCGTTTCCGGGCCAATAATCGTTGTAATCCAGCGTCCCGCTGCTCCCATGGACTGCACTGCCCTCGCGGGCTGTGTTAGAGTCGAAAATGTTGTTCTTGATGGTTGGGGTGCCGCTAGAGATGTAGATGGCTCCACCCCGGCCGGTGGGACTAGTGGCCGCGTTCTGATAGAAGGTATTGTGCAGGATGCTAGTGCTGCCGCTATTGTAGAGGCCGCCGCCCTCACTGACGGCCGTGTTGGTGTAAATCAGCGTGTTCCAGAGGGTCAAATCGCCGCCGTTATTATAGATGGCCCCGCCATCCTGGTCGGAGTAGTTGTGATAGAAGCGGTTGCCCAGGTCCAGGGTGGCGGAAGCGCCGGCGTCGTTATAGAAGCCGCCACCTTGGCCGTTGCTCTCGGCGGTGTTGTGGTGAATCTGGTTCTCCAGGGTCATGGTGATAGAGCCGGCGTTGTAGAGGCCGCCGCCCTGGGTGGCGAGGTTCTGGTAGATTTCGTTCCCCACCAGCCACAAAGCGTTGCTGTCGTTGTAGATACCGCCGCCGTAAGTGGCTGTATTGGTCCAGACATAGCTGTTGGTCAAGGTCAGGCTGCCGCCGGCCTGGAAGAGACCACCGCCGTAGTCGGCCGTATTGGAGTAGAAGGAGACATTGCTTAAGGTGCCTGCACTCCCATAGTAATAAAGCCCGCCGCCGGCGTCACCAGGCCCACCGCCCAGCCCGGCCGCGTCGCCGTTTATCAGTGAGAAGTTGCTGATGGTGACCGCGACCGTATCGGTGATCAACATAGCCCGGCCCTGCGTCGCGGGATTGAGGATAGTGGGGATAATCGGGCTGGTGAGTGCAAAGTTGCTGTCATAGCCCCCAACCAAGGTCAACTCGTGGGTGATGTGCACCGTCTGGCTGATGATCTGGCCGCCGCTATTGAAGGGATGCACCCCGCGACACTCTCTGTCTGACGTGACCTGAATCACGTCACCGGGGATGCTGTTATCAATGGCCCTTTGCACATTGCCGTAGATGACCCCTGTTCTAACGATCCTGGCCCGGCAACCGGCTATCTCATCGGCGCCCATGTCAAAGCCCTGACCACCGGGGCGGAGGTCCCCTTCAAAGTCGTGGAGGAGAGTCATCGTTGGATCCCCCTGGTCAATGACCGGGGAGGCATCTTGCAGGTGGAAGTCGCCGCCGGGCGCGTTGACAAAGAGAGGATCCACAGAAAGGCTGTTGGGCCCGGCCGAGGCGCTGCCGCCGTAGGCGTTCGTCGCCGGGTAGGCGTCGTTATAGTCCGGCGTGTACGATACCGTACTGTAAATAGCGTGGCCTGTGGTGGCCGTGTTGTTGGCAAAGATGTTGTTCACCAAAGTAGGATTGGCGTTCGTGGTGTAAAAGCCGCCGCCGTTGGTAGCCGAGTTGGCGTAGATGGTATTGTGTCGCACAGTCAGGGTAATAGCGTTGTTGTAGACAGCACCGCCGTCGGTGGCCGTGTTATTGCGGATGATGTTGTTTTGCAGCAAAGAAGTGCCGCCGGCATGGTAGAAAGCGCCGCCGTTGGTGGCCTGGTTATCGCGCAGGTCATTGGAGTCGAGGGTGATTTGGCCGCTGGCGTTGTACACTGCTCCACCGTTGGTAGCGGTGCTGCTGTAGACCAAGGTCTGCGTCATGGTCAAACTGCCATCTCCCACAAAGACAGCGCCTCCGTTGACGGCGTTGCCCTGACGCAGGTGCAGGCCACTGATGGTAATCACCGCCGAGTTGGTGATATAGACCACCCGCCCCCAGGTCATAGCATCCAGGATGGTTGGGTTGGCCACCGGGTCTGGGTCTGTCCAGTTATCTCTGGTATAGCCGCCCCGGATGGTGAGGGTCTTGGTCAGAAAAACCGTCTGGCTGATCGTCTGGCCGCTATCAGCAAAGGTGTTCACCCCTCGGCAAATACCGGCCACCTGGAGCAAATCATTATCCTGGCTCTGTCCCACCGCCACCTGGATGCTGCCGTAGACGATGCCCAAACGCTGGTTGCGCACGTAACAGCCGCTCACTTCATCGGCCCCAATGTCAAAACCCTGGTTGGAGGGGCGTGGGTCTCTGTCAATGTCGTTGGTGATGGGGCTGTTGGGGTCGCCCGCATCTTCGGCCGGAGAACCGCTGGCAATGCGCAGGAAGCTGCTGCTGGCCGGATCGGTGGAGATAAAGTTGGGGTCGGCGGAGATGTTGCCGGTGCCGTCGCCTGAGACCAGATTCCCCCCATAATCGCCGCCGCTATTGCCGACCACATCGTTATAGTCAAAGTCTGGATCGGCGTTAGCACTGTAGATGCCGCCGCCGCTGCTGGCCGTGTTGCTGACAATCAGGGTGCTGTTGATGACCGGCGAGGAACTGCTGGAGCTATGGTAAATGCCGCCGCCTTGGTTCCCGGCGCTGTTGGCGTAGAAGGTATCGTGGCGCACACTCAGATTGGCGGACTGGTTGTACAGTCCACCGCCGTCGCCGCCGGTGGCCGTGTTGTTGGCCACGATGGTGTTGACCACGGTCAGGGCGCCGGTGTTGTGCAGGCCACCGCCATCGGTGCTGGCCGTATTGCTGAGAACGACGCTGCGCTGTAAGGATAACTGGCCGCCGCCGGCGTTGTAGAACCCGCCGCCATTGGTCGCCGAGTTGTAAGCGACGGTGATGACCTGGCCGCTCAACAGGCCGGCGGCGTTGTAGGCGCCGCCGCCGAGGCTCGCCGTATTGCTGTAGAGGACGGTTTGGCTGATGGTGGGCGAACTGCCGGCCAGGTAGAGGCCACCCCCCTGTGTGGCCGAGTTCTGCTCAAAGGTGACGTGGGCGATGGTGGGTGAACCGCCGTCCAGGTAAGCACCGCCGCCATAGGTGGCCGTGTTGCTCATGACGTAGGTTCGCTCTGCTTCCTCGTCGCCACCCAGGGTGAGTGTACCGGTGATGTTATAGTTATAGATTCCACCACCGTAGGTGGCCTGGCTGTCGGTAATCACACTCCCCTGCAAAGTGAGGGAACTGTTGTGGTTGTAAAGGCCGCCGCCGGCGTCGCCACCGCCCGGACCGCCGCCCAGGCCCGTCGCATTGCCGCCGCTCAGCGTCAGGTGAGAGATCTCCACAAAGACGGAGCCGGTGATAACGACCACCCGGCCCAATCCCTGGGCGTCGAGGATAGTGGTTGCGCCGGTGTAATTGAAATTACTGTCGTAGCCACCGGCAAGGGTCAGAGAATCGCTGATGAAAACAGTCTGGCTGATCTGCTGGCCGTCCACCAGGCGGGGTTGCACGCCACGGCAAATGCCCGAAATCTGGACGACGTAATCCTGGGGCGCAGCGTCAACCGCATCCTGAACCACCCCATAAAGTGGCCCAACCTGTTCCCCATTGCTGGGGTTGACCACCCTGGCCAGACAACCGGCCAACTCATCAGCGCCCATGTCAAAGCCCTGGTTGCTGGGCCGCATTTCGCCGTCAATGTCTGAGGTCAGGAAGGTGTTGGGATCGGCGCTGTCAACCGCCGGCGAGTCGGAGGAGAGATGAAAATCGCCACCGGCCGCGTCTACGAAGAGAGGATCGGCCGAGATGCTGTGGGAGCCGGTTGACACGTTGCTGTCGGGGAACGAGGTGGCGGTGTTATTCCAAAAGTCGTTGTAATCAATAGCCAGGCTCCCGCTGCTATCGTAGTAGAGGCCACCGCCGGTAATGGCCGTGCTGGCGGCAATAATAGTGTTGGAAATCGTCAGCGAGTTGCTGTTCTGATCGAAAACACCCCCGCCGAAAGTGGCGGCCTGGTTGCCGTACAAGGTGTCGTTGGTCAGGTCAAGCGACCCGCTGTTATAGATCCCGCCCCCGCCTCCAGTTGTGGCCGTGTTGCTGTAGATAAAGTTGTTCCACAGAGTCAGACTGCCACCGGAGTTGTAGAAGCCACCGCCGGCGTCGGCAGTGTTGCTGTAAACTCGGCCGGTCTCAAAAGTAGGGCTGCCGTTTTCCAGGTAAAGCGCCCCACCGCTGATGGCCGTGGTGTGAGAGATGGTGACACTCCTGATGAGAGGGCTACCGCTGTTGATGTAAATACCGCCGCCCTGGGTGCTGGCCGTGGTGCCAGAAATCACCACATTCTGCAGAACCGGATCGCCGGCGTCAATGTAAACCCCTCCGCCTTGGGTAGCCGAGCTATCCATGATGATGAGCTGGGTCAGGGTGGGAGCCGAACTGGCCTGCACGTAAACGGCCCCGCCAACGCCGCCGGTGGCTCCATTCCTGATGGTAAAGCCTTCAACCAGAGGATGGAATCCGGCGGGCACCTGGATGCGTAGCGCCCGCCCGCTGTTCTGAGCGTTGATGATAGTGTTTGCCGGGTTAACGTCCCGGCTTCCAAAGTCGCCGGAGTAGCCGCCGAGCAACTCCAGATTCTGGTTGATGTAGATGCCGGATTCATTGTAAGTCCCCTGGGCAACCAGGATGGGGTCGCCCCAGGCAGCCTGACTGACGGCATAGCCGATGGTAGCGCAGGGGGATCCGCTGACTTTGCAGTTGTTGTTGGTGTCACTACCGCTCGTGGCCACGTAACGTGGCCCGGCGGTAGGGTTAGCGATAGTGGTGTCGGTAACGACGTCGGAGACGCCAGGGTAGCCCACCGAGTTGGCCCACACATGCACCACGTCGGCCAGGTTGGCCGGGGCGGTGTCTGTCACCCGCACCCGGACGAAAATCAGCTCTGTTTCGCCGTGCGCCAGAGTGATGGGCCCGGTGGGCGTCACCAGTTGCACCCACCCCAACGGTGACTCGAAGGAAATGGTAAAAGCGTCAGTCGGGCCGATGTTGGTCAGGGTGTGGGTGTAGGTAATCACTTCGCCGGGATCGGCGTTCTCGGTGTAGCTGGGGGCCAATTCCACGCCGGGGGCAACGATCACGTCCTGGGCCGTATCAAAGGCTGCGGCGTTGGTCTCAGAAGTAGCGGTGATCGTGGTCTCGTTGTAGATGGGGTCAGAAGCCGTTGAAGGCACCGAGACTACCACATTGAAGGTCAGGGAGGCGCCGGTGGTCAAGACCACCGGAGAGGAGATGCCGACCAGAGTGACATCCCAGCCATCGCTGTTGGTCCAAGTGATGACAAAGGTATCGGTCAGCGTGGGGGTGTAGCCGGTATTGGTGATGGCGTGGGTGAAGGTAATGAATGAACCTTTCACCGCCCCGGTGTCGGTGATAATCCAGGGGCTCTCTGGAGCGTCACTCAACTCTACCCCGGTGTAGAATATGCTTTCGTCGGCGCCGATGTCGGAGCGCGTCCCCTGAGGGCGGCTGTCGCCCTCAAAGTCGGTGGTCAGGGTGGAAGCTGGATCGGCGAGATTGATGACCTGTGACGTGGTGAAGACCAGGTGAAAGTCGTTGTTGGCCGGGTCTTTGAGGCCGGGGGGAACCGAAATGTCGGTTGTGCTGCTGGCGCCGTAATAGTCACCGCCCGTGTTGTTGTAAAAATCGTTGAAACTCAAGGCGAATCTCGCCTGCGTATCTGGGTTGTAGACCCCGCCGCCGTTGGTGGCTGTGTTGTTAGCGACGATGGTATTACGCAGAGTCACCACTCCGCTACCGTTGGTGCTGGCGAAGACGCCCCCGCCCAGATTGGCCGTATTGCTATAGATGGTATTATGCTGCAACAGGGCATCACCGCTGCCGTAGTTGTAAACACCGCCCCCACCTGCTGAGGCCACGTTGCCGTAAATGACGTTATTTTGCAGCGTGGCAGTGACATTGGCACCCAGGTAGACGCCGGCTCCGTAATCGGCGCTCCCGTTGGTGACGTGCAGGTTTTCAATCAGGGGGCTGATGCCGCCGGTGCTGCTGATATAGATCACCCGGCCTTGGCCCTGGGCGTCCAGAATAGTTGGGCCGTGGCTGGGATTGACCCAATCGGTGACGGTGTAGCCGCCCCGCAGGGTCAGGGTTTTGCTGATGTAAACGGTCTGGGAAAAGCCCCCGCGCACTTCGACGCCGGAGCAATAACCGGCCACCTGGATCAGGCTGTTGGTGTTGGCAGCATCCACCGCCGCCTGGACGTTGGTGTACACCTGGCCGTAGTCCAGGCGGGCGTAGCAGGAACCGGTGAGGTCTGTGTATTCGTCGGCTCCGCGGTCCATGCCGGCGCCAAAGGGTCGCCCCTCACCTTCGTAATCAACGGTGACGGTCGTGGTTATCGCGCCGCTGTCTATAGCCGGTGAGCCAGAGGACAGGTGCAGGTCAAAGTTCTGAGGGTCAACAAAGAGGGGGTTGGTGATGCGGTTATTACTGCCAAGGGTGGTCGGGTCTATAGAGCCACCCGAGTCCGCCATGTGGTCGGGCGAATTGCCGAAAAAGTCGCAAAAGGTCACACTCAGGCCGGAGGTGGCACTGTAAATCCCACCGCCGCTGATGGCTGTGTTGCTGATAATAAGACTGTTGGTGATAGAGGTAGTGCCACTGTAGACATAAATACCACCGCCGTTTTGAGTGGCATAGTTATCGTAGAACGTGTTGTTTTCAAGCTGGACAATGCCTTCGTTGACGAGAATTCCGCCGCCATAGGCCGCCGTGTTGCTGTAGATGAGGTTGCTCTTGAGGGTGACCTCACCGTCATTGATGTTAATTCCCCCACCGGTGCCCGCATTCGTTATAATGGTGGAAGCAGCATTGGCAAAGATCTCATTGGCCTCAAGCACCGCAGTGCCCGTGAGGACATAAACCCCACCCCCATGCGAGGACGGCGCTGTGTTCGAATATATTTTGTCGCTGCGCAGGATCAGCGTAGAGCCTTCATGGGCCACGCCTCCACCGTAAGTACTGGTCGAGTTTCCAAAAATCTCGCTGTCTTGCAGAGTCAGGGTACCCAGGTTGTAAACGCCGGCACCGGGATTACTGCTGTTGCCACCGGTCAGGCGAAAGCCGCTGACCGTGGCCGAGACGCCATTGGAGACCTCAATCACCCGCCCGGCGCTCTGAGCATCAATAGTGGTGGGATATTGGTCCGGGTCGGGAGTGGCCCAGTTGGTGGTGGTGAAGCCGCCGCGCAGAGTCAGGTTTTTGTTCAGGGTGACGGTGCCGGTGTAATAGCCGGCTGCGACTCGGATTTCATCGCCGGCGGCGGCGTTGCTAACAGCCTGTTGGATCGTCCGGCAGGGGCTGCTGATGGAGCAGTCAGTGCTGTCTGTCCCATCTGGAGCCACGTAGTGATATGGGCCGGCCGCCCGCAGTGGCTGGGGGTGGCTCAACAGCCGCAAAAAGATGGCCAGCAGAAACGTCCCCAGCGTTATGAAAGAGACCAGCGCCAGCCGCCGCAGGCAGAGCAAATTCATTCCGGCCCGATGGCGCCGTTCGACATCTGGCTCAGACCGGTCTAAACCGGGTTCAGTGTTTGTCGCCGGACCTTGTTTCATGACATTTCTCCTGGGGATTGAGCCCACGAGCCATTCGGTTTGCTCCATGCGGGGTAGGAAAGCACCTCAAGCTCAAGGCGTGCGCCTCGTTTGGTTGAATGGCTCTGGAACTCAGAAGGTCGCCGGTCAGTTGGCATCAGCAGGCGACCTGAGGATGCTGTCCCGCTTGAAAGGGCAAGCTGCTGCGCTTATATGCAGGCTCGGTAGATCGCGGATTTTGTTCGCAGTGGGCGATTTATGACCTCAAAAATGGGTAACACTTTAGTTTTGTGAGCAACTGTCTACGAGGGCAGTCACCGCCTCCCGCCTGGCGAT
>JAOZOT010000382.1 GCA_029933115.1 Anaerolineae bacterium
CAGTTGCGGTTGCGCTATCAGGAAGGGCAGTGAATCGCTACGGTGTGCTGAGCCCTCCAGTTGTTAGCTGGACTTTGGACAAATGGATAGAAACCCGTTTTTTCCTTACGTCAGCAGGGCCGAGGCCCCACAGAAGTCACTTCTTGCGGGCAGAATCTCTCTCAGGAGCCTAAAAAAGGGTTTCTGGGCCTCTTTCCTTTGCAAGACCCAGGGATGGTTCAGAATAGGTTGACACTTTAACAACTTCATAGGCTTGCCAAAAGCAGAGTATCGTGTTCCCGAATTCACCCTGGAACAGCGTGCTGATGTAGCGCTGCAGATGCTCGTTCCTTTGTCCGACCGCAAATGGGGGCAAGTCACCGAACTGGCCCGCCGGTACAGTGTTTCTCGCGCGCTACTGTACAAGATGCAAGACCGTGTGAGGGAGGCCATAGTCGACGCCCTGCTTCCCCGTGATGCCGGCCTGCCTGCCCAGAATGTCGCATTTCTACCTATGCTGACCGGTAGTGTGCGCGACATTCGGCTGGGCCTGAATCTGATCTTGAGCGTCGCGCGCTCGGTGGGGTGCATCAGCGAGACGCTGACGGCCGGCGAGCAAGCGGTGGCCCACAACCCTGGGCTCACAGTGCCGCTCCCGGTCCTGGGCGAGGCGGACGAGATCTTCCAGGAACGGAATCCGTGCCTCACCTTGGTAGACGGGCGCTCGTTCCTGGTGCTGAGCCTGACGCCTGCGGAGTCCCGCGATGGGACGACTTGGGGCGTCACCTACCTTGACCTGGTAGAGCGAGGCATCCAGTTCCACGACCTGGCCTGTGACGGTGGCACGGGGCTGCGGGCGGGTGTGCGTGAGACGGAACTGGTCATTCCGTTGCGTCCGGACCTGTTTCACATCCTGCGGGACGTTCATCGCCTCACGCGGCGACTGGAAGGAGCGGCCTACAAGGTCATTGAGAACGCCGAGCGTGCCCGTCGGGCTGACCTGGAAGCGCGGGGCCTCATTCGCCGCCGGGGCCGACGCCTCAAGGTCAAAGTACCGCTGCCCCAGGCGGAGGTCGAGGAGGCCAAAGCCATCGAGGTATTCGACAATTGGTGTTGGCTTCTCGGCGAGGTGCGCCTGGCCTTGGAGCCCATCACGCCCGCCCACGGCATCGTTTCGGTAGCAGAGACAAAGGCCACCGTGGAGACGGCCGTTGGACTGCTCAAGGAACTCAACCATCCGGACATCATGGCTTTCGCTGACGATCTCCAAGAGAAGATACCGGAGTTACTCGCTCCCCTGGAGTGGCTGGAGCAACAACTGATGCCGATGCTCACGGACCTGGATGCCGATGCTCAAGCGTTCATCATCTGGACCTGGCAGCATCGTCAAGCATTGAACTTGGAGATCGACACCGACATCCCAGAGGACCTACGCTCGGTCGTGCGCACCGCTTGGAATATCTTGGGGCTGTTCCACCGCTCCTCCAGCTTGGCCGAATCCTTGCACAGTTGGCTGCGCTCCTACTTGCAGATTCATCGTGGTATGCCCAAGTGGTTACTGCCTTTGCTGCAACTCTTCTGGAACCACCACAAGTTCGAACGGGGCAGGCGAGCGGACAGCAGCCCTCTGGAACTGGCGGGGGTGGCAGATGCACTTTCACTGGCAGCAGTGCTGGACCAACTGTTCTGCCCCAGCCTATCTGCCCAGCCGGCTTAATTTTTCAAGGTGCTCGAAAGCGTCAACCTATTTCTGCACGAAGATGAACCATCCCCTCTGGCCTAAAGCAGAAGCTCAGGAATATATAGCCCTAAACAGGGACTCTGCGGTCTTTTCTGAGGCGCTATCCCGGTGGGGCATCACCACCTGGAAAGCCCACCAAAAGGGCCATTCTTGGGTGCTCAGTGGGAGAGAGGTATGCCAATGGCCCTATGTTGGCCCTGTTTGTGGGGCGGTGAGATTCTAGGTTGGTCAAGTTCGTCAAGAGTGCAGAGTCCCTGCTAAACCATGGAAGGGAGAAACCCGACAATGAGGCTATTTGGTAGGGTAGGCAGAAAGACGAAAGCCGAAAGAGCAAAACGGTTGTTTGACCAAGCTCGTGCTCACTACGCATCGGGGAACATGGCAGAGAGTGTACGCTGTTTGGAAGAATTACTCCATTTAGATGCAAATAACCTTGACACCAGGTTACTGCTTGCCAGTGAGTATAGCGTACTGGGGAGGACGAACGACGCTATCCGGGAGGTTTCTGAGTGTTTGCGGCGAGACCCGGACAACAGCGAAGCACTAGAGATGCTTGGTCTGTTCTCTTGCCAACAAGGCAATCTTCATCAAGGTATCAAGTATTTGGAGAGGGTTGCGAAGCGCTTATCCGATCCGGCACGCCTTTCAATAACTCTGGGCACGTTAGGTGCAGCCTATTACATGTTGGGTGACTACCAACAGGCAATGAAGTACTGGCAAGCATCCATACAGCAGAATTTACAGAACTTTGAGTCACATCTCTCTTTGGGTGTTGTATATGTTGAGGAGGGTCATCTGGACCAAGCTCTGCACGAATTTGAGATAGCCGAGTCCTTGGCACCGGATGAAAGTACCGTGGTGTATCGGACACCTAAGATGATGATTGAGGGAGTCCAGACCCTCATCAGAAAGTCCGAAGGTTCAATGAAAGTGACTCCTTCCAATGGCATGCAGCAGTTTATGAAGTTGATAGTTCCTTTGGCTTGGGGTTTGATTGTAGGGTGAACTATCCCCTAACGTCCCTTAATAGTTGATATAATATCGCTCCTGGCGGCGCTCTTGTTGGAGCGGCTTGTTCAGGGTCTCTTGACCTTGGGCGTGGCTTGGCGCACGATACGCCAGCATGAACGTGTAGTAGGCAACAGACAGGTGCACTCCAGACGGCCGCTCCATCGGGTGCAGCCCGAGCCATCTCCAGCGGGCGGTCGCGTTGACGCTTGCGCAAATCATACAGCGGATCGGGGCTGGTCAGCCATTCCTTGGCCTGACGGTAAGCAATCCCCCGCTGGCTCAGCAGCCGTCGCACTGTCTCGTGGCTCATGGTGGAGATGTGGTCAAAGCGGGCGGCAGTCGCCTCGCCCAGACTGTGCAGGGTCCAGGTAGCCCAGTCTTGCTCCGGTGGCGGTCCCTGCCTGACGAGGGACTCGACCGTCTCAGCTACCTCAGCAGTGTAAACCGGCTGCCTGCCCCCTGAACGAGGCCGAGGGGTAATGGCAGGGGTACCTCCTTCGTTAAACTGCTTGATGGTCAAACGGACGGTTTCGACGTGAAGACCCAGAGCCTCGGCAATGGCTGGGCACTTCCAGTGAGCTTCCGAGAGCCGCAGGATGCGCGCTCGCCGGTAGCGGACAACGTTATCGGCCCGCTGCCAGTGGTCCAAGGTTTCCGACTCCTCAGGTGTGATAGGGCGCACTTTGATAGCCATGATGGATATACTATAGCCCGCTTGCCGGAAAAAGTCAAAATTAGTTACGTGAAAGAGCACTAGCCAAGCGCTTACCGTGTCCTTGTCCACCTGCTTGATCCGCCCTGTGGCCCGAACCCCGTTGCCCTCGGCTAGACAGGCAATGACGTCATAGTATGTCCCCTCGCTGGCTTTCAGATTGAACAATGGCGTGCCGCGCCGCTCTAAGAAAGTCCGGCCGCAGACTTTGCACTTCAGAAGTTGGGTCTGATGCAAGCCATAGCGACCCGCACCGATGATTTGACTATCTGGCCCCACCTTACCGTAATTGGAGCAGTCATCATAGGGGCAAGAAGTACATACTGGTACAGCGATGCATAAATTCGTTCCCGGTTTGCCGGGCGGTGATACGGGCGTACCCCAAAAAACCTGGGTTTTCTGGGGTAGCCGAAGGCAATGCCTTCGGCTACCCAGGCGTAATCTAGGAACGAATTTGCGGACGGCTGTACTTAACCTATATTTCGCACTCTGGGGAGAGGCATTTATGGAAACTCGATATGACCTGAATGGCAAAGTGGCCATCGTCACCGGCGGGGGGA
>JAOZOT010000890.1 GCA_029933115.1 Anaerolineae bacterium
TAATCAGTTCTTTGAGCACTCCAACCTCTACCTTTTGTACCCAGGCGGGTAATTTTGATACCCAATTATAAATCTAGGGTGGTGAAATGTCAACTCATAATACCAGCTAGACTGCCCACAGTTCCCTGAAGGGGCTCGGCCCTTTCTCCTTCAGATGCTCGACCATTTCAGTCACTGTATCGGCAAAGAACGACCCTTCGCCGGCGCTGATCCAACGCAGCCACACCCGGTCCTCACCAAAGCTCACCTGACTCAGGATGTTCTTCAGGGTGTCTACGACGAGCCTGGCCCGGTAATTGCTCCGCTGATAGTGACCATCGCCCGGATGACAGCCGCCGATGAGGAGTCCATCGGTCCCGGCAGGCAGGGTCTTGATGACGTAGAGTGGGTCTACAGCCCTGCTACACATCAAGCGGATGATTCTGACGTTGGGTGGATATTGCAAACGGGAAGTGCCGGCCAGCTCGACTCCCGTGTGGGCACACCAGTTGCAGCAGACACCAGTCCGAAGCCTGCGCTTCGGCCCCCTCCATTCTCTGTTACCGGCAACAGAAGCGTCAATACCCTCTGTTCTTCAATGCTTCGTTTAACTCCTTGCGGCCAAAAACCGGTGGCTTGGGAGGCGTGGTGTCTTCCGATTCTTTGTCCTCACCGTTTTTGCCCCCCGCACGTACTACAGGTGCCGACACCAGGCGTTGCACCTCTCTGCTCTGACAAGCAGGGCAGGCAGTTTTGGCCGGCATGAGGTTGATGGACAAGAACAATTTTTCAAACCGTTCACCACACGTCAGACAGCGATACTCATAGATAGGCACCTCTCTTCCTCCATCAATACCCCCCAAGCAACGGATAAAAGAAACACGGGGAATACCTCCGTCGTAGTAACAGTTTAGTTTTGTGAGGGCATTCGGCCCGGCCCCCGAGCTAAAGCTCAGGGCTGAGCAACTCAAGCCCGCTGAAGCGGGCTATCGACCTGCGTAGATGGCCGTTTAGGGCGCTTTCAGCGCCCTTCCCCTGCTCAGCC
>JAOZOT010000891.1 GCA_029933115.1 Anaerolineae bacterium
TTGCGCAAATCAACACACGCTTAAGGCCTGAGGTGTGGCTGGCCCGCGCCTGGGGTCGTGACACCTTTGTCGAACAATCTACCGTATCGCGGACCTTCGATGCCCTAACTCAAACGAATCTCACCGCCTTACGGACGGCGGTCACCGCCATCTGGCGGGGGCATAGTCAGGCCTTACGCCACGATTGGCGCGGTTGGTTATGGCTCGACCTCGATCTGTCGGGCTTGCGGGCCAGTCCTAACGCTGAAGGCAGTACCAAAGGCTACTTCAGCGGGGAAAAAACGCTACCGGACGGCAATTAGCGCGGGTTTCGGCCGTGCAGTACCACGAAACAGTGTGGTCGGCCTTGTATCCGGGCAATCGTCACAGCACCCATTGTCTCCGCCCGGCAGTGCTCGCGGTAGAAAATACATTTGAGTTCACTCCCGCCCGGCGCCGCCGGGTCGCCTGGCGGCTGGATGGTGGCTTCGGCGGTGACGACAACCTGAATTGGCTGCTGGCCCGGGACTACCAGGTACTGGCCAAGGGCGCCTCTAATCGCCGAGCAGAGGCTCTGGCCCGGCGAGTCCGGCGGTGGGATGCCGCCCCAGGTGATTGTTGGCTGGCTTGGGTGTCAACCCCCGTCTCCTTCGTGCGCCCCGTTCAGACCTTGGTCAAGCGGCGGCTGGTCAAAGACCAATTCCGGCACAGCTATTATTTCGGCACTCTCCATCTGCCCGGCAAACGGGCCTTTATGCAGTGCTACAACAACCGTGGGGGCGCGGAAACAGAGTTGTTCCGGGGAGACAAGAACGGTTTGTATCTCTCCCATCGCCGCAAGCATCGTATGAATGCTCAGGAAGGCCTGGTCCTGATCACCGACCTGGCTCACAACCTACTGGCTGACTTCGAGCACCGTGCACTGGCAGGCTCAGCCTTTGCCGGTTATGGCCCCAAGCGCATCACCCGTGACCTGCTGGCGATACCCGGACGAGTGTACTTCGAGGGTGACGAACTCAAACGAATCGCTTTACTGTCTACCC
>JAOZOT010000892.1 GCA_029933115.1 Anaerolineae bacterium
GACGTGGATATGGAGACCGGTGAGGTGAGGCTGACCAAAGTCTACGCTGCTCAAGACGTGGGCAAAGCCCTCAATCCTCGGCTCATTGAGGGACAGATCGAGGGCGGGGTGGTGCAGGCTCAGGGTTGGGCTCTTCTGGAGGACTTTATCCAGCAGGACGGCTATCTCAAGACCAAAAGCCTGGCCGACTATCTGATTCCCACCGTCTACGATGTGCCGGACGAGATTGTGCCGGTCATCGTCGAGGTGGCTGACCCCCACGGCCCCTACGGCGCGCGCGGCGTGGGAGAGATGACCATGATGCTTCTGGCCCCGGCCATCCTCGATGCCATCCACGACGCTACGGGTATCTGGTTCAACAGGATTCCGGTAAAGGCTGAGGATGTGCTGCTGGCGTTAAAAGCCAAGGAGAAGGAAGGAGCTTGAAGGGGTTGATGGGTCTGAGGGTTTCCCATCAGCCCCCTCAGCCCTCTGGTTAGCAAAAAAGGGAGTAGCCGATGGGGAAATGGGAATACATGGAAATCCGCAAGATGGCCAATAAAGTGACCATCATGACGAGAGGAGGCGCGGTGGAGCAGACCCTCCAAGCGACCTCCATTGAGGAGAAGGAATCGCAGTTCCTGGGCTATCTGGACCAACTGGGCCAGCAGGGTTGGGAGTTGGTCTCCCACATCCATTGGGCCGACGGCAACGTCAACGTCTTCATGCTCAAGCGGCCGGTCTGAAGAGGCGATATGATGACAAGCTGGCTGCGCGTCCTGCTGTCCCTTGGCATTGTCTCGGCTCTATCTCCTCACTCCAGCAAAGTCGTGATCTCGGTCGCGCTGGCCTCTTCGGGGTTGAGGATCAGGAGGCCCTCGGCACGGGCGGCGCGGACCAGCCTTTTATCTGATGCCACACCCACTCCTCCCGCATTTCCTCCACCATCTCGGAGAGGAGTTTCCCTTTCTCCAGACTGGCTTGTTGGTATCGGGCCAAGAGGGCCCTGATTTCCTCTCTGGTCGGCACTTGGACCATGCCAT
>JAOZOT010000044.1 GCA_029933115.1 Anaerolineae bacterium
CCCGCTGAAACTTCTATTCGAGCCTGCTGGAGTCGAGACTTCGGTTCTCTGCTCTCAGAGCGTGTCTGAAAATTCAGGGGGGGGGCGGCGCTTGTAGTAACGACTTCAGTCGTTTTTATCCGCAGAGCACCGGTCATTAGCGACTCAAGTCGCCACTACGAGCATTTTCAGACACGCTGTAAAAACCGCCTGAAGGCTCGACTCCGGCCCTTCAAAAGCGCTTCTGGAAACGGATAGGATAGCCACAGGTGCGAAAAACAGGGTGCACTGCACCTTATCTCACTCATAATGTTATGGCTGGAGAAAAGGGGAAACAGATGTCAGACGAGGACAAACTCTCAGAGCTGGAGAGGCAATTAAAACTCTCGCAGAAGCAGGCCATTCTCTACGGTCGCGACCTGCGGAGGGTCTATCTGGCGGAGAAGGCCCGGCGAGAAATGCTGGAAACGCTCAGCCG
Source organism: Anaerolineae bacterium (assembly GCA_029933115.1). GTDB lineage: Bacteria > Chloroflexota > Anaerolineae > E26-bin7 > E26-bin7 > E26-bin7. Next base: position 458 of record JAOZOT010000044.1, read on the forward strand.
GAGGATGCAGGCCGTTTTCGATAGCATGAGCGGTGGACTGTTGATCGTCGGTGATGACTTCCGCATCATGGACGCAAACCCCGCCTTTTGCGCCCTCATCGAGCAAGAAGTCGGATCTATCGTGGGACAGCCTGTGTCGGCGGTGCTGCCGGCCTCCGAACTGGATAGCCTCCTGAAAGAGGCAGCGAGCGAGGAACGCTCCACCGTTAGCGGCGAAATAAAACTAACCGAACCGCTGCCACGGACCCTGTTAGCCACCATCTCGCGGGTCGAGGCCGGACAAAACAAAGGCTGGGTGGTGGTGTTCAATGACATGACGGCCTGGAAAAGGGTGGAGAACCTGAAAAGTGAATTCATCGGCATCGCTTCCCATGAACTGCGCACGCCTCTGGCCATCATCATGGGCTACATCAGCATCTTGGCCGAAGAACTGGCGGACAAACTGGACGCCGCCGAGCAAGAGTTCATGAATTTGATTATGGATTCGGGAGAGCGCCTCTCTAAAATCGTTGACGAGCTGGTGCAGTTTGCAGAAGCCGAAGGAGGAGAGGTGAGATTTACCGACCTGGAGATTGACCTGCGAGAAATAGCTCACGAAGCCCTCTCTGCCCTCCAGGCCAGAATCCGCCAAAAAGACATCAAGGTCAGAGAAGAATTCCCTCCTCAGGAAGCCAATGTCCGGGGTGACAGAAAGATGCTGCTGGGAGTATTGAGGCATCTACTGGAAAACGCCATCAACTTTAACCGGCCGGGGGGAAAGATCACTGTGACCATTGACGAAAAGGGCGATTTCTACCAGGTGGATGTGAAGGATACGGGCCTGGGCATCCCGCAGGTCGAGTTGCCCCGCATATTTGACAAATTCTACCAGGTCGAAGAGCACATGACCCGCCGCGTGGGAGGGTTGGGGTTGGGGCTCTCCATTGCCAAGCGCGCGGTGGAACTGCACGGGGGGAAAATCTGGGCCGAAAGCGCCCTGGGCCAGGGCAGCACCTTCAGCTTCACCCTGCCCAAAGCTGAGCGTAACATACCCGATTGGCTGGCGGCAGCAGAGAGCTCAGCCCTGGCTGAACTGGTGCAAGAACTGGAACAGACCCGCCGCTCGGAAGAGGAAAAAACCCAGCAGTTGATTCTCACCCAACATCAACTGCTGCGCTACGCTCGCGATTTGAGGCAGGTTTTTGAGACCAAAAGGGAGCAGTACAGGCAGCAGGAGGAGTTAATCCGCCATCTGGAGAGGAAGGTGGAGGAACTAGAAGTCCTCAATGAAATCAGCACCAGCCTCTCGTCCACCCTCGATTTGGACAAAGTCCTCACCTTGATTATGGAGCGGGTAAATGCTGTGCTCAAGGTAGAGGCCGGCTCCCTGCTGCTCATAGACGACGAGACGGGGGAACTGGTTTTCCAGATCGCCCTGGGGGAGAAAGCCGAGGGCGTGAAGCCTTTCCGTTTGCAGATGGGACAAGGCATCGCCGGGCAAGTGGCTCAGAGTGGGGAACCGCTGATGATCTCCGATGCCCAAAGGGACCGCCGTCACTACAAGGCGGTGGACATTACCACCGATTTCCTGACCAGGTCAATCCTCTGTGTGCCGATGATTATCAAAGGGAAGATCATTGGCGTCATCGAGGTTATGAACAAGCTGGAAGGCGACTTTACGGAGAGCGACCTCACCCTGTTGAACTCTATAGCCACCTACGCGGCCATCGCCATTGAAAATGCCCGGCTCCATCAGAATGTGCTGGCCGAACGAGACCGCGTAGTAGTCGCCCAAGAAGAGGTCCAAAAGAAATTGGCCCGTGACCTCCACGATGGCCCCACTCAGTTGGTAGCCAGTATGCTGATGAGGCTCGATTTCGTCAAGCAAGCCCTGAACCGCGACCCCTCGTTGGTCGAGGGAGAGATAACACAGTTGATAGAATTGGGACAGCGTGCCAGCCACCAAATGCGTACTCTACTCTTTGAGTTGCGCCCTCTGGTTCTGGAAACTCAAGGGCTGGTACCCGCCCTGGAGACGTTCCTGGCACGTCGGCAGAAAGAAGAAACAGGCACGACTCTCCATCTGGAGGTCAGGACGGAAAGAGGAGACGACCAACTCACCCGCCGCGGTTTGAAAGAAGAGGCGGCCGTCTTTGCCATCGTCCAGGAAGCAGTCAACAATGCCCTCAAGCACGCTCAAGCGGACAACATCTGGGTCAGGCTGGCGGAACAAGCCGGTGAGTTGATGGTGATGGTGCAGGATGACGGCGTGGGTTTTGACACAGCCGCCGTGGAAAGCGATTACGGGCAACGTGGCAGCCTGGGAATGGTCAACATACAGGAGCGGGCCGAGTTGGTCGGTGGTCACCTGACGCTGAGATCGGCGCCCGGCCAGGGGACGGAGGTAATGGTTCGCATCCCTTGGGGGCCGGCGGACTGAACGCCGGTTCTGTCCTACCCCTCCCCTAATCCTTCGGTTTCGCTCAAGGCAAGCATTGGGAGAGGGGGGGGGTGAGAGATGATGATGTCTCAGAGAATCACCAATGGATGAAAAGTCTCAGGAAGAAGAGGAAGAACTCTCTTTTCTAGAGGAACAGTTAGCCAAGACCCGCGAGCAGTTGCTGATTTACGCCGCCGATCTGGCCAAGTCTTTCGCTGCCGGCCGAAGGAAAACGAAGGAACTGGAGGAGAAGCACAAGCGACTCACTGCTCTCTACGAAGTCAGCCGTACCCTCAGTTCGGTGCTGGAACTGGAAAGGGTGCTCAACCTGGCTATGGACGCCGTCATGGAGGTGACGGAGGCAGAGCGGGGCTTTGCCATCCTCCTCGACCCCAAAAGCGGCGAATGGGTTCTCACCCTTGCCCGCCACATAGACCAGGAGGAGATTGACAGTCCTTCCTTTCAAACTGGCCGTAAGGTCATAGAGGAAGTGATAGCGACCCATGCTCCTGTAATCGTCACCAACCTCCAGGCTGACCAGGACTTGAGAGCTCGGCCGAGTGGGGTTGGCGAGGGCCTTCGCTCCATCCTCTGCGTGCCCCTCGTGATCAGGGAGAAGCTGACCGGCGTCATCTATGTGGACAATCAGGTAAAGAAGGGAGCCCTCACCGAGCAAGACCTGGATTTCCTGGCAGCTTTTGCCGACCAGGCCGCCCTCGCTATCGAGAACGCCCGCCTCTACGAGAATGTGACGGCCAGGATGAGAGAAGCTATGGCTCTTTACAAAGTAAGCACCAGGCTGATGCGCACTTTGAACCTCGACCAGTTGCTGGAGGATATACTGGAGGTGTTGCAGCGCGCCTTTGGCTATCTCAACTGCGCCCTTCTGCTGGTGGACGAAGCAACAGAGGAATTGTACATTAAAGCGGCCCGTAGCTATCCTCCAGAAGTCATGGCCACCGGCAGAATCAAGATTGGCCAGGAGAGCGTCGTCGGCTGGGTGGCGGCCAACAAGGTGGCCCTCAATGTGCCTGATGTGACCAGGGACTCCCGCTACAGTCAATGGGTGAAGGAAACCAGGTCTGAGATGGCCGTGCCCATGCTCATTGGCGATAAGGTCATCGGCGTCCTCGACGCCCAAAGCCCTGTGGTCAACGCTTTCAGCGAAGATGACCTCAGGGTTCTTTCCTCTGTGGCTGCTCAAGCGGCCATTGCCATCGAAAGGGCGCGGTTGTACGAGGAGACCCGGCAGAAGATGACCGAGATAGCCACCATGAAGAATTACATGGACAATATTTTTGCCAGCATCGCCAGCGGGGTGATCACCACCGACATCAAGGGCCGGATCACCACTTTCAACCGCGCGGCCGAAGCCATTCTGGGTGTCCCCTCCGACCGGGCAGTGGGCCGGCTCTATCACGATGTGTTGGACTTTTTCAAAGGGACGCCCTTCACCTCTCTGCTGGAGAAAGCCAAGACTCCTGAGCACCCTTACCTGGCCTCTGAAATAGAACTCTGCCTGCCGCAGCGTGGCAAAGTGAGCCTCAGTTTGGAATTCTCTACCCTGAAGGATCAGGATGGGGAACCCCTGGGCGTGGCTGTGGTCATAGATGACCTCACCGAGAAGAAGCGACTGGAGGCTGAACGAGAGCGGGAGGAGCGGGAGAAACAGCGTATCCGTGAGTTGTTCCAGCGTTACGTAGCGCCGACCGTGGTCGAGCGCCTCATTGGGGGCATCGAACAGGTGGCCCTGGGAGGCAAACGCCAGGTGGTCACCGTTCTATTCGCCGACATCCGCGGGTTCACCGCCTTTAGCGAGACGAGGAAGCCCGAGGAACTGGTAGAGATTCTGAACCGCCATCTCGCTCTGGCAGCCCAGGCGGTGCTGGAGCAGGAGGGCACTCTGGACAAGTTCATGGGCGATGCGGTGATGGCCCTTTTCAACGCCCCTCTGCTTCAGCCAGACCACACTTTGAGAGCAGTGCGGGCGGCGCTGGCCATGCAAAAGGCCATAGCTGCCTATCATCGCCGACTGGACAGCGAAGCGCGGCTCAGCTTCGGAGTGGGCATCAACGTGGGTGAGGCAGTGGTGGGCAACGTAGGCACGGCCGAACTGATGAACTACACAGCCATCGGCGACTCGGTGAACCTGGCCAAGGGCTTGCAAGAGAACGCCGAGGCTGGACAGATTCTGTTGAGCCAGAGTGCTTACGATGCTGTCAAAGAACACGTGCGGGTCAGAGCCCTGGAGCCTATCAAGGTCAAAGGTCGCAGCAGCGCCGTGCCGGTGTACGAGTTGGTGGGCTTGGTGGGGTGCGACGCACTTTAGAACGTGTCTGAAAATTCAGGGGGGCGGCGCTCGTAGTAACGACTTCAGTCGTTTTTAGCCGCGAGGAGGAGAGACGTGACAGTAGACGAAGTACGCGAACTGATCGCCCGCGGAGAAGGCCCAACCATAGAGTTCAAACGAGAATGGCCACAGCGAGGAGATGTCACCGCTGAGATTGGTTCGGAGCTAGTGGCCTTTGCCAATACTCAGGGAGGCTATTTGTTGATAGGAGTGGACGATGATGGCCTGGTTGTTGGTGTGGCGGGTGATTTGCGGAAGCTTGAAGAGAGATTGATGGGCATCTGCCGTATCTGTAGCCCTCCTATCGCGCTGACGGTTGAGAGAGTAACTCTAGAAGGCCGATCCATCCTCGTAGTTCACGTTCCCGAAGGGAAAGATAAGCCATATAGAGTGCGGGACATTTGCTACGTGCGGGTAGGCTCCACTGTGCAACATGCCACACGGGAGGAAGAACGCTGGATGTTCCAGGAGAGTGGCGAACTCCTCTTCGAGCGCACGCCTCTCTGGGAAGCCGATTGTAAGGACTTGGATGCAGACAAAATCCGTCGTTACTTTCAGAAGCGCTCACCCGAGGCCATTGTCAATGCCGGGCGTCCGCTCCGCGAATTGCTCGAGCAAGCCGATCTGCCCCTTGTGGTGCGCCGGGACGATCAATTGGTGCCAACGGTGGCGGCGATGTTGCTTTTCGGTCGCCGACCCCAGTACTTCCTGCCTCAAGCGTTCATTTCTGCCGCTCGCTTCCCAGGGTTGGACCTTGACGTCACGGCCATTGACCGTGACACTTTCCGAGGCACAGTGGATGAACTCATCGAGCAAGGGGTAGCTTTTGTCCGACGTAATATGAGGACAGCATCTATTCTGGAGGATGCGAAATTGCCTCGGCGGACCGACATCCCCGAATACCCTTTGAGGGCAGTGCGCGAGGCTATTACCAACGCTTGCATCCATCGAGACTATAGTCGCTGGAGCCAGGATGTCGTCATTCGCATGTTTGATGATCGTCTGGAAGTCTTCAGCCCTGGAGGCCTTGTGCGAGGCATCACCCTTCAAGATCTAGGCACCGGCAAGTATGCGACCCGCAATCCCACCCTGGCCGAAGCTATGCGTGAGATGGGATGGATCGAGCGATTTGGCACCGGCATCAGGATGATGAGGCGGGAAATGGAAGCCCTTGGCTCCGCCCCGCCCATCTTTGCCGTTGATGAGCATAGTTTCACTGTGACTTTGCCGGCCAGAGAGCTGGAAATCTGGCGAAACGAAGGGCGGAGGAGGTTCAGAACTCCATCGGGGCAAAACCAACTCTCTTAAGGAAGGGTAAGCCTGCATGAAACGAGGGTATGTGCTTGTAGTGGGACAACCTGCCCTACCCGGTTAGATGCAGAGCTACCAGGGGAAGTGATGGTGATATGAAAAAGCGAAGCAGAGACCAGGGTAAAGGGGTGAAAGCTTTTGAGGGGTTTTGGGAAAGCCTGGTGGACGCCGCTCAGGTGTTGATTATCGTCTTGGACACCGAGGGGCGGATTGTGCTCTTCAACCGCGCCTGCCAGGAGATCACAGGCTACAGCGCCGCAGAAGCCTTGGGCCATGACTGGCTCAATCTGTTACTGCCTGAGCGGATCAGAAAGAGCGCAAATGCGATTTTCCAAGAGATCCTGGCCGGACAATCATCTGAGTACTATGAGACCCCCATCCTGACCAAAGATGGGCAAGAACGCGTCATTGAATGGAATCACGTCTTTCTCTACGACGAAGAGGGTGCGGTGCGCTATGTGATCGGCGCAGGCCACGACGTTACCGAGCACAAGCGGCTTGAGGAGACACTGAAGCGCAGGGTGGAGCAATTGGCTGTTCTGAACCGAACCTCTCAGGCTGTGACCGCCTCCCTCGAACTCAACCAGGTGTTGGCCGAGATTGTGTCCCTGGCCGGTGAAGTGGTGGCTTCGGACTATGCCGGTGTGGTGCTCGTGGACAAGGAAGGCAAAGTGAGCCAGAGCGCCGAAGACCTGCCAGGTGTGCCAACCATAGGTCATCGTATCAGAACTGAGGGTTTCACCCATTGGATCGTTCAGTCGCGACGGCCAATCATAATTGATGACATCGGCGAAGACGGCACCGTAACCCTCGAACCGGCCAACGAGGCCGGTTCCGCTGCCGCGCCGTGCACGGCCAATCCACTCCTTGTAGAAGCGGGCGTCAAGTCGCTCGCCGGCTTGCCCTTGCTGGCTCAAGATCGCCTGCTAGGCGTGCTTTACCTGCACAGCCTGCGCCCTGGCAATTTCCGTGACCAACTTCCTTTGCTGACTACCTTTGCCAACCAGGCGGCCATTGCCCTCGAGAACGCGCGGCTCTATCAGGCGGAACGAAAACGCGCCACCCAGTTGGCCGTGGTCAACCAGGTAGCCCGGCAAATCGCCTCGATCCTGGACCTGGACCAACTCTTGCAGAAAGTGGTCGCTGCCATCCAGCAAGGTTTCCACTATTACAATGTAACCCTTTTTCTGCTGAATAATGCCGCTGACGAGTTGGAGATGCGGGCCATAGCCGGCGGTTTCAAAAGCGCGGCGCCCTCAGACTACCGTCAGGCGGTGGGGGAGGGTATAATCGGCCGGGTAGCCGAGACCGGCCAACCGCTCCTGGCCAACGACGTGAGCCAGGAGCCACATTACATCCCCGGATTCCTGAAAGAGCCGCTGACCGGGGCAGAATTGTGCGTACCCCTCAAACTGGCCGGCCAAGTCACCGGCGTGCTCGATGTTCAAGACACCCGGTTGAACGCCTTCGACGAGATGGACCTCGTGGCCATGGAAACTTTGGCCGACCAGATTGCTGTAGCCATTGAGAATGCGCGGCTGTACGAGAAGGAAAAAAGGCAAAAAGACCGTCTAGCCCGGCTGAGCGAAATCAGTCGGTCCATCAATGCCAGACTGAACCTGAGGACGGTGCTGGCCGAGGTCGTGGAAGCCGCTACTCTGCTCCTGAATACCAAGTACAGCACCCTTTTCCTGCTGGATACAGAGAATCAGGTGTTGATCCCGTATGTGACCTGTGGACACGATTGGGAGCAGGTGAAGGAAATTCGTTTTGCTCTCGGTGAGGGACTGGCCGGCTGGGTAGCTGAGACGGGTCAGCCGCTGAACGTGACCGATACGGCCGCCGATCCCCGTTTCGTGAGAATCTCCCCCGATCTCGACCAGTTTATCTCTATGTTGCTGGTCCCCTTGATCCATGAAAAAAGGGTGGTCGGTGTCCTCACTGCTGACCGAAAAGAAGGCGGAGCTTTCTCTGAGGAGGACCAACTCCTTCTCGCCACCCTGGCCGACCAGGCCGCGGTAGCCATCGAGAACGCGCGGCTATACGAATTGGAACAGACCAGGCGCCGCATCGCGGACACCTTGCGGGAAGTGTCGAGCGTACTCAGCTCGACCCTCGCCCTGGGCGACGTCCTCCATCTCATTCTGGAGCAACTGGAAAACGTGGTCACCTACGACACCGCCTCTGTCGCTATCCTGCGCGGTGGTGTCCTAGAAATAAGCGCCACCAGAGGCTATGCAAATACCGAACTGGTGATGAGCGCTCGTCTCCCCCTGGCCGAAAGCGCCATCCTGCGCCAGATGATGCGCGGCAAAGAGGCCATGGTCATCGCCGATGTGCGGGAGGACGAGCGCTGGATATGGGTGCCCGGAGCGGAGCACGTTCGCTCCTGGATCGGAGTTCCCCTCCTGGTCAAGGACAGGATGGTCGGGGCTCTCATGATGGACAAGGTAGAGCCCAACTTTTACAGCCCGCAGGATGCCCAACTCGTCTCCGCCTTCGCCAACCAGGCCGCTATCGCTATCGAGAATGCGCAACTCTACCTGGCCCAGAAAGAGGAAGCCGAGATATCCGAAACGCTGCTTCGGGTAGCAGACACTATCAGCACTTTGACCGATCCGAATGAGCTGCTGAAAACGACTTTGAAACTGACTGTCGAGCTGCTCAAAGCCGACCGCAGCATAATTTGGCTTTGGGATGAGGAGCAAGGGGTGTTCTTCCCCAGAGAGGTCTATGGATTCCCCGAGTCAATGTCGCCTGCCCTCAAAGACCTGAAATTAAACCCCGGCGAGGTGCCCATTCTGGAGAAGTTGCTCCGCCACAAGACACCGGTGGCGGTTGAAGATGTCCGGGGCAGCGCGCTCATCCCGCAAGCGTTGAAGGAGGCTTTTGATCTCAAGTCAATATTGGGAGTGCCTGTCATCTACCAGAGACAACTGTTGGGGGTTCTGGGAGTGAGCTATGCGCGAGAGGTTCATCATTTCACTGAAAAAGAAATCGCCATCGCCACAGGCATTGCCGACCAGACCGCTGTGGCCATCGAGAATGCCCGGCTGTTCGAAGCCGAAGCTCAACGGCGGCAGGAGGCTGAAACCCTGCGTCAGGCAGCTATGGCTCTCACCTCCACGTTGGACCTTGAAGAGACCCTGGACCGCATCCTGGAGCAACTGCACCGCGTGGTGGCCTATGACAGCGCTTCGGTGCAACTGCTGCGGGACGGTCACCTGGAAATCGTCGGCGGGCGGGGCTTTGCGGACCCCTCGGCCGTCATTGGCCTCCGTTTTCCCGTCCCGGGCGACAACCCCAACACCCGCGTTATCGAGCGCGGCGAGCCCGTCATCCTGGCTGACGCTCAGGCTGCCCACGCCCCCTTCCGCGAGCCGCCCCACGACCACATCCGCTCCTGGCTAGGAGTGCCCATGCGTTTCCGCGAGCAAATCATTGGCCTGATCACCCTGGACAGCACAGAGTTGGGCCACTTTACCGCTGACCACGCCCGGCTGGCGGCCGCCTTCGCCAACCAGGCTGCCATCGCTATCGAGAACGCGCGGCTGTACGAGCAAGTTGCCGGTTTGGCTGCTGAACTGGAAGCCCGTGTCCAGGAGAGGACCGCAGAGTTGATGCGCAAGGCCAGAGACCTCTCCCTTCTCTACCAGGCCGGCGTGGACCTTGCCTCTAGCCTGGAAAGGAGTGAGGTGCTGAACATCCTGGCCCGACAGGCGGCGTTAGTCGTGGACGCTGTGGACTGTGCTATCTACGAAATACAGGACGACGCCTTGGTCGTCGTCGCCCGCCGCCAGACTCCGGCCTTGCTCTGGAAGGATTCCGAGGGCGACCGGCGCTACCCTCTGGCCGATTACCCGGCTACCAGAGAGGCCATCGAAAAAGGGCAACCTCTGCGGGTGAGAGTAGATGACCCCCTGGCCGACAAGGCTGAGTGCGCCAGGCTTCAGGAATTGGGCTACACTACCTTGCTACAGGTGCATATTGTCAGCCAGGACAAGGTGGTGGGGGTGGTGGAGGTCTTTGACAACAGACCGGAGCGAGAGTTCGGTGAAGACGATGCCGCTCTGCTGCAGACCATTGCCAACCAGGCCAGCATGGCCATCGAAAAGGCCCGCCTCTTCCAGCAAGTCCGTGAGGAGCGCAATCACCTGGAACTGCTCTATGAGGTCTCCCGCAAGCTGAGCGCCAGCTTGGAACTGGAACAGACCTTGCGCGATATTTTACAAATCAGTGTGGCGGCCACCGGGGCCAGCCGGGGTAGCGTCTTTGTCTTCGACGACGAGGGCCACCTGGCCCATCGCATCCTGACGCAAGACCTGTCCCCGGCCAGAGCCGATGATGTCCCCGCCCGGCTCTTGTATAAAGGATTGGCCGGTTGGGTTCTGAAGCACGAGCAGCCGGCCATTGTCTCCGACACCAATCAAGACGAGCGCTGGTTGCCCTTCCCCAACGATGCTGAGCCTGTGAGATCGGCTATGGCTGTCCCTCTGATCGAAGGCGACCAGGTGCGGGGGCTGCTGGTTCTGGTGCACCCCCAGCCTCATCACTTCAATCAGGCTCATCTCGAACTCTTCTCCTCTATTGCTCACCAGCTAGCTGTAATTATCGAGAGAGCACGGTTGTACGAGGAGACCCGCCGCCGGGCTCAGGAAATAGCCCAGCAGAAAGAGCAGACCGATGCCATTATGCGCAGCATGGCCGATGGTCTGATCGTCACCGACCTGGAGAACAAACTCGTCCTGGCCAACCCCGCCGCCGAGGAGATGCTCCAATTCAAATTGGAAGAGGCCATTGGCCAAGAGATTGAAGTCAACATTCGCCATGACCGCTTGCGTCAAATCGTGTACGATACCCTGGACAAACAACAGGCTGGCTATGAGATGGACATCGAACTGACTGACCTCCACGAGGGGGCTCAGAGGATTGTACGCGCCCACACCGCTATGGTCAACGACTCCGCCGGCCAGCCTATGGGTATCGTCACTACCCTGCGCGACGTGACCCACGAGCGAGAGGTGCAGCGATTGAAGGATGAACTGATCAGCACGGTCAGCCACGAATTGCGTACCCCCATGACCAGCGTGCTGGGGTTTAGCGAACTGCTACTGACCCGCCAATTGAGTGAGGAAAAACAACAACTGTACATCCAAACCATCCACAAAGAAGCCCAACGCCTTTCGGCCCTGATCAACGACTTTCTGGATATCCAGCGCATGGAGAAGGGCCAGCAGGAATATCATTTCAAAGAAGTGGACCTGGGTCAATTGGTACACGAAATGGTGGTCGCCTACAGCAGCCAGAGTGAGGTTCACACCCTGACTTTGGACCTGCCCCCAGAATTACCTCTCATACAGGCTGACCCCAACCGCCTGAAACAAGTCATAAGCAATCTGCTCTCCAACGCCATCAAGTTTTCTCCTGAGGGGGGGAGGGTGGCGGTCTCGATCCAGGTGTGGGACGACACTGTTCAGGTGGCGGTGTCGGACGAAGGGATTGGCATCCCGACTGAAGCGTTGCCTCACATCTTTGAGAAATTCTTCCGGGTAGACAGCTCCGACCGACGCGAAATCAAGGGCACAGGGTTGGGATTGGCTATCTGCAAAGAAATCGTCGAAGCTCATGGAGGGAGCATCTGGGCCGAAAGCCAGGTGGGGACAGGTACCACCGTCACCTTCTCGCTGCCTCTGGTGATTACCAAGCGGATTCTGGTCGTTGACGACGAGGAGGACATAAGGGAGATGTTCCGAAGGCTGCTGGGTGAGAATTACAAGGTACTCACTGCCGCCGATGGTCAAGAGGGACTCTCGCTGATGGAGAAAGAACTGCCCGACCTGGTGATATTGGACATTGCCATGCCGGTGATGAACGGTTACCAATTCCTGGAGAAAATGAAGGGGACCCGGCGAACGAAGGACATACCGGTGATTGCCATCAGCGGTGTGGATACCGACATAGATAGACTCAATGAGTTGGGAGCAGACGAGTTCCTGAGCAAGCCGTTCTCCACCACCGTACTCTTGGATACGATGCAACGGCTGTTGAAAAGATCATAGGCGGGCTTTGCACCCGTTGCCAATATGGTGGAAATAAACTACAAGGAGAGGTGAAACAATGGCCAAGAAAATCCTGATCGCCGATGACGAAGAACCCTTGCGCCTTCTGGTACGGGCCACTTTGGAAGATGAAAGCGGAGAGGGACGATATGAAATCATCGAAGCTGCTGATGGAAACGAAGCCTTGGAAGTAGCTCGCCGGGAGCGACCCGAGCTCATCCTCTTGGACATACAAATGCCCGGCTTGAGTGGCCTGGAGGTGTGTAGGATGCTGAAGGAGGATCCGGCCACATCTGACCTCATGATAGTGATGTTGACTGCTAAAGGGCAGCAATCCGATCGGGAGCAGGGCTTTGCCGCTGGAGCCGATGACTACTTTGCCAAACCCTTCAGTCCATTGGAACTACTGCAACTTGTGGATCAGGTTATGGAATAATGGTCCCTGCTCTCCTTTGGGTCTCAGCGTTTGGTAATTGTCTGCCGCCCGGCTGCCCGACGGCGCCCTTTACCTTGCACTGCTCGCTCTACCGCAGGCTCGCAGCCCGCGGTAGGGTATGTGTCCGCTTGACAACAAAAACCAAGAGGACTATAATACGCTCTGTTGAATCCAACTCCAGAGCAATTGGGGAGATGTAATTGGCTGTTCGTCCTATCGTCCGGGCTGATAATCCTATCCTGCGTAAAAAGTCGAGAAAGGTTCAGCGGTTCGGCCGGTCTCTGCAGAATCTGATAGATGACATGGTAGAGACCATGCACGCTGCTCATGGTGTGGGGTTGGCTGCACCGCAGATCGGTGTGTCACAGCGGGTCATCGTCATCCAATTGCCAGAGGACGAGGAAGACCCTCAAAGCGGCAAGCTGTACGTCTTGTGCAATCCCGAGATCGTCAGGACTGCCGGCGAGGAGGAAGAAGGCGAAGAAGGCTGTCTCTCGGTGCCCGGCTTTGTGGGCGACGTGCGGCGAGCTACCGTAGTGACTGTCAAGGGGCTCGATAGCAAAGGGAGGAAAATTCGCATCAGGGCAGAAGGGCTTCTGGCGCGGGCTTTTCAGCACGAGATAGATCACATCAACGGCGTTCTTTTTATTGACCGAGTGGACAGCCCGGAGAAGATCCGCCGCATAGTGCCGATGGAGGAACAGAAACCTCAAGAGGCGTCCCAAAAGGAACCGGCGTTGTGAGAAAGCGAGCCCTCGTCTTCAGCGTCCTGACGGCCATGATACTGGCGGTAATCGCTTGTGGCTACTTGCCTTTGGCCCGGCACGCCCCTCCCACCCCCACGCCAACCAAAACCCCGCGTGCCGGCGGCACCTCTGCCCCGACAGCTACCCCGGCTGTGCCTGTCTCGCTACCTCCTACGGTCACCACGGCCGTCTCGCCGACGCCCACTGAGCTACCCCCAACCGCTACACCGGCGCCGGCCACACCGACAGCAACGGAGCCTGTTCCCACCGACACGCCGCTCCCGCCGCCCCCAACCGACACCCCTATCCCCCCACCCGCCGATACGCCTGTCCCTGCCCCGACCACACCGCCCCTGGAAGGGGGGAGTTGGGACATGGAGGAGGGCTTTGTGCCGGGGCACTCACCCCTGGGTGAAGACTGCGGGGGATGGGCGGTGGCCGTAGGATGGAGCGCCTTCGTCACCCCTGGCAACCCTGCCTCCTCCTGCCTCAATGAGAACAAGAACCCTGCTAATGTTCATCGTGGGCAGCGCTCCCAAGAACTGACCTTCGACTTCACTGCCGCCACAGCCGGCATCTACCGCACCGTTTCCGTCACCCCTGGTCATCGCTACGCTATCTCTGCCTGGGGCAAACACATCAGAAGCGCCTCCCCGGTCGAACTCTCCTTGGGGATTGACCTCAGCGGCGGGCAGGATCATCAAGCCGCCAGCGTACAATGGTTCCCCTGGGACGAGGTAGCCGAAGACGCCTGGGTGCACACGGAAGAAACGGTCACCGCCATTGGTCCCTCCATGACCATCTTCCTCCGGGCGCACCACCCTCAGCCTGCCCAAGGTGGGGCCACCCTTTTCGACGACGTCAGCGTGCGCGACTTGGGGCCATGACAGTTTCCGCTACGGCGAAATGGAGGATCTGCCCCTCCCCGACGAATCGGTGGACGTCA
>JAOZOT010000893.1 GCA_029933115.1 Anaerolineae bacterium
CAAACATAGATTATATCATACATAGCCTCAACTGGCAAAGATGGGGATAACGCAAAACCGCTGCGCCCGCTTACCATGCTATGAATGTTGTCAAATCAGATGAGGCGTGGTATACTAAGCAAGCCATCGGTGTAATGAAGGGGGACCAATGGGTACGTCCGATCCACCCGCAGTCTCAAAGAATCTCGACCTGAACTTGGCCAACCATGTCCCATCGGCAAAAGCCCAAATAGCGGATAAAGACCGCAAGCTCTCCGCCGCTTTCGAGATCGCCAAGATCCTGGCCACTGAACACGATCTGGAGACCATGTTGCCCAAGGTCTTGTCCTGTCTCATCGAGACGTTGGATGCAGTCGAGGCTGGTATCCTGCTGCTTTACGACCCTTCCGACGGGCAGTTGACAGTGAGGGCCGCGCAGGGATATGAGCTCACCGCCTTGGAGCAAATCCGCCTGGCCCCTGCTGAATCTCCGTGTGGCAAGGTGTTTCAGATGGGGCAGGCCGAGTTGTACTCTACTCCAGAGGCCATCGCTGCGGCTATGGCGGACATGACGCCGGCGAGTCGCCAGGTGTTCAAGGCAGCGGCCACCAGTCTGAGACAACCCCAGAGCGTTGTCTGTATGCCGCTGATCACAGATCGGGCCAAAGTGGGTGTCCTGATGCTGGAAAGTCTAGGGCAGCCTGGCCGTTTTGTTCCTGCGGACCTGTGCTTTTTGCAAGAGGTGAGCGACCTCATCGCTCTGGCCATTGAAAATGCCCGCCTGCGCCAGGAACGACAGACTGCCCAGGCTATTGAGGAAGCCAACCGCCTCAAGTCGGAGTTGATCTCCACCCTGGCCCATGAGATGCGCACTCCGCTCACTTCGATCAAAGGTTATTCTACGGCCCTGCTGATGGAAGAAACCACCTTCAACTCTGAAACCCAGCGAGAGTTCCTGCAAATCATAGACGAAGAGTGTGACGTTCTGCAAGACCTCATCCATGACCTGCTGGAGTCGTCCATCATTGACGCTGGCTTAT
>JAOZOT010000383.1 GCA_029933115.1 Anaerolineae bacterium
GGGGCTTCATACCATGGTCTGGGTAGTTACTCGGGTTGGATCATTGGCATCCATAGTTAGGCATACAAACTTCTAGCAGCCTCCGCTGGACTCGCGGATGACCAGGGCGGGTTCCAGCATGACTCGGCGTTGAACCGGCTCTTCGTTTTTAATGAGTTGGATCAGCATACGACAAATCATCTTGCCGATTTCGTAGATAGGTTGATGGACGGTAGTCAAGGGGGGATGGGAATGTTCGGCCAGAGGTATGTCGTCGAAACCTATCACGGCCAGGTCCCGGCCAACGGCCAGCCCCCGTTCCTGAGCAGCGCTGATGACGCCCAGGGCCATCAGGTCGTTGGCGGCAATGATAGCCGTAGGGGGGTGTTCCAAAGTAAGTAGTCTTGAACCCTCGCGATAACCATCCTCCTGGGTGAGGCGCCCGGTAGTTATCAGCTCCTCCTGCACCGGGAGGCCGTTTCTCTCCAGGGCCCTCTTGTAGCCTGCCAGCCGATAGTGGGCAAACATCAGGTTAGGGGGAGCCGAGATGTAAGCGATGCGTTGGTGACCCAGGTCAATGAGATATTGGGTGGCCTCGTCCAATCCTTTAGTGCCATCTACGTCAACGTAAGGGAAGTCCAAATCCAGGTCAGAGCGACCAAAGGCGACAAAGGGGAATCCTTGTTCCACCAAGTAGGTGATGCGCTCATCACGACAACGAGTGCGTATCACCAGGAGACCGTCTACCCGTCGGCTGCCAACCATGCGTTCGTAGGCCTCCTGTTCCTGGGCACCAGGGGCCCTCGTGGAAACCAGGAGATCGAACTCGTGCTCGGCGGCTTCGTTACCGATGCCGGTCAATATCTCGGTAAAGTATGGGTCGGAGAAACGTGGGCCGGCGGTGGGGATGATGAAGCCAACGGTATTGGTGCGTTGCCTCCGCAAGCTCTGGGCGATGGTATGAGGGCGGTAGCCCATCTCCCGGGCTGCCTGGAGGATCCGCTGTCTTGTTCCTTCAGCTACGTCGTCATAGCCACCCAGGGCGCGGGAGACAGTGGTAATGGAAACGCCAACCCGCCGGGCAATGTCCTTAAGGGTGACAGCCATAAGGTCCTACCAGTTCGTCTGGATTGGAGAAAGAACGTCTTCCACCGCTGTTGCATCAGCATTGTGGCATGGGAAGCAATGTGAGGAGTGCAGTGAGGTGATGAAACAGCGTTGTTTTCCAAAACGTTTTGGAATCATTTATATTATACTCCAAAACGTTTTGGAAGTCAAGTGTTTTATGGACGAATATCCTTAAAATTTAGGCTTTTTTCAGAGAGGCAAGAGGTTAGCTGCTTAACATTTTGCCCAAAGGATGATATAATCAAGCGGAATGTGAGTGGGGGACAGTGGATCTGTCAAATAATGTGGAGGGAGCGGAGATGGATTTTCAGGGCAAGAACGTGATCGTTACCGGCGGCTCCAGCGGCATTGGCAGGGCCACAGCCCGGATGCTCGTGCAGCGCGGGGCCAACGTGGCCATCATCGCTCGCCGCCAGGCGCTGCTCGAGGCAGCGCTGGCCGAGTTCGAGGCAGAGCGGGTGACCTCAGCGCAGGTTTTCCAGGCTTATTCCGCCGATCTGTCGGATTGGGAGCAGGCCCAGGCTGCCATCGCGGCCCTCACCGTCGAGGGCCGCACTCCGGATATCCTCATCAACGCGGCGGGCATTGCCCATCCTGGCTACTTTGAAGAGTTGCCCATTGAGGTCTTTCGCCGCACAATGGACGTTGACTTTTTCGGTACACTCTATCCCACCAAGCTGGTCGTGCCGATGATGATGGCCCGGCGCAGCGGTCACATCGTCAACTTTTCGTCAGTGGCGGGGTTCCTGGGGGTATTTGGCTACACCGCCTACGGCGCAGCCAAATTCGCTGTGCGGGGGTTCTCGGACGTGTTGCGTTCGGAGCTCAAGCCCTACGGCGTCCAGGTGCACATCGTCTTTCCGCCGGATACCGATACCCCTCAATTGCATGAGGAGAACAAGGTTAAACCGCTGGAGACCAGAGAATTGGCCGGGAACGTCAAAGTGCTCCAGCCCGAAGATGTGGCCCGGGAGGTGATTCGGGGGTTGGAGCGTAACAGATACGTCATTGTCCCTGGCTTCGAAAGCAAGCTCTATTTTCTATTGGCCAATGGGATCAGCGGAGTCTTCCGCTGGTATTGCGACAGGGCTATCGCTAAGGCACGGAAGAAACGGGGCCTTCCCGCTGCTTGCAAATAGCCCTGACCGTTGAACGATCCCTGGTGGGCAAAGACGCCTCAAGTCCACAGGCCTTCACAAGGGCCCCCCAATGTTCAGGAAATGACCCCCTGCTCCTTGCCTACTTTTTCAAAGATTGCCAGCACGCGATCTAGTTGCTCGTCGGTGTGAGTGGCCATGTAGCTGGTGCGCAGGAGGGACCTACCTTCTGGTACAGCCGGTGGGAGGGCAACGTTGGTGTAGACGCCGGCCTCAAAAAGCGCCTTCCAAATCATCATGTTTTTCATTTGGTCTCCGATGATGACAGGGATGATAGGCGTCTGGCTGTTGCCGACGTTGAACCCCAGTTCCTGATAGCCCTGGCGCATCTTCTCAGCGATGGTGTTCACCCGCTCGATCCGTTCTGGCTCGCTTTTCATGACCTCCAGGGCGGCCAAAACTGCGGCCACGTTGGGCGCAGGCAGACTGGCGCTGAAGATCATGGAGCGGCCAAAGTGCTGAATCCAGTGAATGGTCGCTTCGTCACCGGCGATAAAGCCCCCTATGGAAGCGAAGGACTTGCTGAAGGTGCCCATGATGAGATCCACGTCATCGGTCACACCAAAGTGAGCCGCCGTTCCTCGCCCCCCGCCCAGGACGCCCATAGCGTGAGCGTCGTCCACCATCAGACGGGCTCCATATTTCTTGCAAAGGGGGATGATCTCCGGCAGGGGGGCGATGTCTCCTCCCATGCTGAATACTCCGTCTACAATCACCAGCTTGCCGGCCTCTTCGGGGCAACTTTTCAAAACTCGTTCCAAATCGGCCACGTCGTTGTGGCGGAAGCGCTTCATTCGGCCGAGGGCCAGGCGACAACCGTCTATGATGCTGGCATGGTCTTCCCGGTCGGTGATGACCACATCGCCTTTACCAATCAGGGCCGAGATTGTGCCTAGATTGGTCTGGTAGCCGGTGCTGAACACCAGAGCCTTTTCCTTGCCCACGTACTCGGCCAGTTTCTCTTCCAGTTCATGGTGCATGGCCAGGGTGCCATTGAGGAAGCGCGAGCCCGTGCAACTGGTGCCGAACTCGCGAATGGCGTCAATGGCCGCCTGACGGACCTTGGGATGGGTGGTCAGGCCTAAGTAGTTGTTGGAACCGATCATGATCATCCGTCGGCCCTGGATGGTCACTTCGGTTCCTTCGGTTTGATCCAGAGGGATGAAGAAGGGGTAAAACCCCATAGCCTGAGCGGTGCGGGGATTGGTAGCGTATCCCATAGCCTGGGCTACTTCTGGGTCGGAGAAGAAGCCTTTGCATTTCTCAAACAAATCCATTTCGCTGCCTCCTGTTGAAAGTGAAATACCAGTTGGTTCTGGCTCTAGCGGTAATCATACCATTTTTTGGACTTTTGGGCAATATTTCACTCTGCCGTCACCAGAGCCAACCGGTAGCCACATTTCTTGCAGCGGTTTCCGTCGAGCTTGACCTGGGTATGGTAGCCGAAGCGTTGGATGGCTATCTCCCCGCAATTGGGGCAGTAGGTGCTTTCATAACGGTCGCCGGGCACGTTGCCGGCGTAAATGTACCGCAATCCTGCCTCGTGACCGATTTCTGCTGCCCGATGTATGGTTTCCACCGGCGTAGGGGGCACGTTGGTCATTTTGTATTGGGGTACAAAGCGGGAAATGTGCCAAGGCAAGTCCGGGCTGATGTCGGCCAGGAACTGGGCGATCTGGCGCAGCTCCTCGTCGCTGTCGTTGTGGCC
>JAOZOT010000384.1 GCA_029933115.1 Anaerolineae bacterium
TAGTAACGACTTCAGTCGTTTTTAGCCTCAGAGCACCGGTCGTTAGCGACTCAAGCCGCCACTACGAGCATTTTTCAGACACGCTGTAACAGAGCGAAGCCCTACGAGCTGGATCCAGCCCCGAAGAGGCTTCGCCCCCTCAGCGCGGCGACTTTAGCGCAACCTGAGGGCTAACTGCCACAGGTCGAAAGCCTGGCGAAGGTTTGGAGCCCCCGCCAGGGCCTAAAAACGCCCGCGATACTCATCGGCGGGGTATTTGCGGGCATTGTGGTCCAGCTTGCGGACGACGGCCTCCGAGAGGTCAACGTTGAGGACATTGGCCAGGCTGAGACAGTAGATAAACACATCGGCCAGTTCATCCACAACCTGCCCCCGCGCTGCCTCTTCTCCAATCAGGCTCTCAGACTCCTCGGTGGTCAGCCACTGAAAGTGCTCCATCAATTCGGCAGCTTCGATAGCGATGGCCATGCTGAGGTTCTTGGGGCTGTGGAACTGGGCCCAGTCGCGCTCGGCGACGAAAGCTTCTACTTTGGCTCGCAAATCGGCGATGGTAGTTTGATCGTCGGGCATAGGTTCCCTCCACCCTGGCGAAGGTTAGACAACAACTTTCGGCCAAAAGCCTCCCTGCCTACGGGGGATCGTCCCGCTGCCAGGGCTGTCCACAACCTCTGCCAGGGTTCCCCCTTTGTGACACGACGGGTTTTCCGGTCAGTTGGCTGATCTCGGCCACCAGGGCGTGCATCCCATGATACGAGGTGCCGGTGTCAACGTGCGCACTTTGCCCGGCGGTGTCGAGGAACACTCTCCAGATGTGGCGCGTCTTGAGACCACGAAAAATGTCGTATTGCAATCGAAAGCCCGTTATCTCCTCAAAAGGGACGTGGAGCACCCTGCGCAAAAGGAGAAAGGTCCTCGTCAAAGTGACCGTCTGCGTCGCCCGGTCAACGACGACCCTCTTGCTGGTCAGTGACGACAAATTCGGGAGCACGGTCACCAGCAAGGCCACGCCGGCGGACAGGAGGGCCCAAGGCTTTTCCCTCAAAAAGAGCAATAACCCAATAGCGATGAAGATAGAAGGGCTCAGGAGATAGAAGAGACACCAGCGCCCCAGGCTTGCCCTCGGTGTGCACAACACCAGCCGATCAGGGTCTCGCTCCACGAGCTCTAGTCTGCCGAACCTCTCGGCCATTTGAGCCTCCCCCGACGGACAAATGCTATCCCTCTTCAAACTAGCGTTCAGATGGGCAGATCAGGCGGAAGGTGGTGGTGTGTCGCTCGGAGAGAGATGATCGAAAGGGTTCTCAACGGTCAGACCCTCGCTCTCGGCGGCCGTCAACTGCTGCTTGTCGCCACTAACAAAAATGAGAGCTAGCTTTACTTGAGCCAAGAGTGCGTTGCGGCGCAGGGCAACGGCCAATTGTACGGCATCGTAGGCTCTGAGCGGATGGCGTTGGGTCAGGCGAGCAGCGGTTAAAAAATCGGCAGTGACCAGGGGTAGCAGATCAAAGAGATGCCAGGCGTCGTTCATAAAGTGCCGATAGGCTTTGTCTCGATCTCGTCGCGTGATGCGCCCCTCACGGCTCAGAATAGCCAGAGCAGACGCTACCTCTACCAGGCTGATTTCGGCCATGAAAACCGTGTTGACAGGCTGGTCGGTGTCCGCGTCGGTCTGGTCCACGAGCTGGCGCACCCAGGTGCTTCCAGGTTCCGTGACGTAGTATTTGACCAATGCGCTGGTATCGAAGTAATAGAGACTCATGGCTATCGTCGGTTCTCGATGATGATCTGACTGAGGAGAGGATCAAGCACAAGCGACCTCATCAACTGGATGTGGGCTTGTTTCTCCTCTTCTGGTAAGGCCTGCCACTCTGCTGCTAAGGCTCGTTCCTCAGTTGTTGGATCGCGGATCAGCCCCTCGGCTTTGAGGATAGCCAAAGCCCGCTCCCGCTCCGATAGATCCTTCATTCCGGCCGGGGCCGCCAGGGTGCTGTCCCCTCGCAGTTCTCGCACGACCTGCTCCAGCCGTACCACCCGCGCTTTCAGCTCTCTCAATTCTGCCTCAACCGTTGCCATGTCGCACCTCCCATTCCGCTTTCATCATCTGTCATAATTATATGGTACTCTGACCCGAAAGTCAATGGCTGTCCGCGCCAAGAGTGATTGCCCCCGCCATGATGATGAGGAACCCAAGCACCGTGACCCACAACCCCCAGCCCACCTGCACAGGCCAACCATAGGCCCTGTTCACCGCCTCGCGGATGGCGAAGAATTGCCACAGAGGGGGTCCTGCGCCCAGAAGAGCCAACACCATCATGGCCACGGCTGTCAACCGTGAAGGCAAGCGGCGCAACACGGGGTGGACGAGGAGCAATAATAGGCAAAAGGCGATGGCCACGGTCTGCTTGCGGAACTCGGCCGTAACCAGCAGTTGAGGTGTCCAGACAGGGGGCAACATGGCCCAGGCCAAGCCCAGGACAGCCAGCAGCATGACGGCTCGGACCACCAGCGGATAGGTCAATCGCTTGCTGGCCATCAGCAGGATCAGGCACAGGGCGGCGGCGAAGGGGGGCAGGTAGAAAAGCTCGCGGATCATGGGGACTGTCCCAGCCCGTACCTCCGGCAGGAACTTGACGAACTCGCCCATGTCCTGACCAGTGAGCACCAAGGCCGCTGTCTTATGGTCCACCCACGGGCCAAAGTACCCTACGATGGCCAGAACCAGACCGAGAGCCAAAACAATCCGGCTTTTGATTCCAGAGACCCATCCTCTTGGAGAGAACGAGTTTCGGCTATCACCCTTGCTTGGAAGAACCTTCTCCATAGTTCTTCTTTGCCTCGTCCATGATTGCCCTGATCTCTTCCTCTTCCTTTTTGCTCTCTCTGAAATAATCCACCATGAACTGGCTGCGACGCTGGCGCAAGGCCATGGGAGCCACAGCCGAAACGTCCTCGACGGTAGCTTCGGTGCGCCCATCGGCGGCGGCGCGGGCGCGAGCGGCTTCGAGGGTTACAATCTCGGCCCGGCTGGAAGCAATTTGCAGAGCATCAACCAGGTCCAAAGTCATCTGCTCGGCTTCGGGGGTGAGGGTCACTTTGGGCAGCAATTCTTTGGCCTGGACGAGCTCCTCGGTAAAGGCTGCCGTCTCAGGAGCGTAGAGAGCCAAGAACTCGTGGGGGTTGTCGGCGAAAGCTCTGACACGACGGTAGACCTCCAACCGCTCCTCGGCCTTGGTTAAGCCGGAGACCACCACCCGCAGGCCGAAACGGTCCATGATCTGAGGGCGCAGATTGCCCTCCTCCGGGTTCATGGAGCCGATCAGGGTGAAACGGGCCTGATAGGTGCCGGCCAGAGGGCCACGCCGCACGTTGTAATATCCCAGAGCCGCCGCGTCCAATATGGCGTCCACGATTTCGTCCGACAGCAGATTGACTTCATCAATGTAGAGGACATTGCGATGAGCATAGGAGAGTATGCCTCGGCTCAGGCGCACGCGCTTCTGTTCCAGGGCTACCCGCTCGTCAATGCCGCCCACCACGTCTTCCAGGCGGGCGTTGAGGGGCAGTTCGATCAGACGCATACGGTCGAAACCCATGATGTCCTCGCCCCGGGCCAGCTTCTGGGCACAGTCGGGGCAGATGGCGTCTATGCCCCAGATTTCGGCTGCCTCTGGCTCGCAGCCGTAAGGGCAGCGGCTGCGGCGCGTGGGAGGCATGAGTTCGACCAGGCCCCGCACAGCCGTAGTCTTACCCGTGCCCCGGGGGCCGATCAACAGCACTCCTCCCACCATTGGGTTGAGCATGGCCAGAACCAAAGCCATCTTCATTTCTTCCTGGCCCACAATAGCCAGAAAGGGATAATGCTTGATATCGGCAGTGACGGTGACACCTTCCACCGGTCGGGCCAGTAGCTCCATAGAAACCGACTTGAGCCTCTGAAGGAGAAGAGAACGTTTAGGCACTTTGACTGCTC
>JAOZOT010000385.1 GCA_029933115.1 Anaerolineae bacterium
GGGCCGCAATCTGGGTTCATACGCCCCTCTGCGCTTTCAGTGGGACGGCCTGCCCAACCACGATTAGATGCAGAGCTATCGCTCGTAGAAACACAGCAAAGTACTGCCGTATCTGCGCCGGTCGGCCAATTGGAACGATTCCAGTTCGAGCGGAGAAAATTCCTTGGGATGAATCTGGGCGACGACCAAGCCCTCGTCGCTTAACAAGTCCCGTTTGTCCAGGGCCAGCAATGTTCTGGCCCACAGCCCCTTGTATTGGGGTGGGGCAATGTAAATGACGTCGAATTTTTCGTCGAATTCTCCTCTCAAAAACTTGAAGACGTCAGAATGCACCACCTGAGCCCGGTCGGCCAAGCCCGTGATCCGCAGGTTCTCGGCGATAACCTTGAGCGCCTGTCGGTTGCGCTCCACGAAGACAGCCCGACGCGCCCCCCGGCTGAGGGCCTCGATGCCCACACTGCCTGTACCGGCAAAGAGGTCGAGGAAAAAGGCGTCCACCACTCGTCTCCCCAGAATGTTAAACAGAGACTCTTTCACCCGGTCGGTGATGGGTCTGGTGACCTGCCCCGACACCGAGAGCAACTTCCGTCCCCTGGCCTCACCGGCAATGACTCTCATGAGCCCTTTCCTTTAGCCCTCTATAGACAATTTTAAGGAAACGTGCATTGTGAACCATTGCGCAAAATGGATTTCTGGTATATACTGAATAAAATAGTCTCCCGTCAGGCAGAGATAACTTTGCACCAACCGCATCTTCCCTTGGGGGAGAGCGCGCTTCAACTCGGCTGGACATGGACTATGGATGTAGAAACCTTACTGGAAGAGATACACGAGGACCTCTCTCAGAATGACATAGACTTGATCAAGCGGGCTTATGAGCTGGCTGCGGCGGCCCACGCTGACCAGGAGCGGGCTTCAGGCGAACCCTACATCGTGCACTCTCTGGCCGTAGCTCAGCGTTTAGCCGAGTTGCATCTGGACTCGGCCACCATCGCCGCCGGCCTGCTGCACGATGTGGCCGAGGACACGATCATCACCATTGAGGACCTGCGCCAGGATTTCGGCGAGGAGGTAGCTAAACTGGTAGATGGAGTAACCAAGCTGGAACAAATTGACCAATTGAGCCAGATGGGCCGTCGGACTCTGGAATACGAAGAAGCCGAGAGCCTGCGCAAAATGTTTCTGGCCATGGTGGACGATGTCCGCGTGGTCTTGATCAAACTGGCCGACCGCTTGCACAATATGCATACCCTGGCTGCTCTACCGCCCCCCAGACGCAGAAAATTTGCCCGCGAGACGCTGGACATCTTTGCCCCTCTGGCCAGCCGACTGGGCATCTGGCAGATGAAGTGGGAACTGGAGGACCTCTCGCTACGCCATCTGGAACCCGAAAAATACCAGGAAATAGCTCGCCTCATTGCCGAGAGACGAGCCGACAGGGAAAAGCACATTGCTGAAATTGTTGATACCTTGCGGAAGACGTTGAAGGAAGAAGGCATCCAGGCCGAAGTGACGGGGCGCCCCAAACATATCTATAGCATCTATAAGAAGATGGAACGCAAGGGAGTTGATTTTGACCAAATCTACGATGTACGAGGTGTGCGCATCATCGTCAACGAAGTCAAAGACTGCTACGCGGCCCTGGGAATCGTACACAGCCTCTGGTCACCTATCCCCGGCGAGTTCGACGATTTCATCGCCACTCCCAAAGACAACATGTATCAGTCGCTTCACACTGCTGTGGTCGCCCCTGGGGGCAAGCCCCTGGAAGTGCAAATTCGCACCCACGAGATGCATCGCACGGCCGAACTGGGCATCGCTGCCCACTGGCGTTACAAGGAACAACAGGCCAAGCGCGATGTGGCTTTCGAAAACAAGATAGCCTGGCTGCGCTCGTTGATGGATTGGCGTCAAGAGGTAGTAGACGCCGGCGAGTTTGTTGATTCCGTCAAAAGCGATGTCTTCCAGGACCGTGTCTACGTTTTCTCCCCCAAGGGAGAGGTCTTCGACCTGCCGGCCGGCTCCACCCCCATTGACTTTGCTTATCTCGTCCACACCGAAATTGGTCACCGTTGTCGGGGAGCCAAGGTGAACGGTCGCCTCGTCGCTCTGAACTATCAACTGCAAAACGGTGACCAGGTCGAGATTCTGACGACCAAACGGGGTGGCCCCAGCCGTGACTGGCTCAACCCTGTTTTGAACTATACTAAAACCGCCCGTGCCCGCCAGAAGATTCGGCAATGGTTCAGGCGACAGAACAGAACAGAAAACATCGCCAGAGGGCGAGAACAACTGGAAAAGGAATTAAAAAGGCTCGGCGTCAACCACGATGAAAGCTATGAGAGGATTGCCGGGCTTTTTGGGTTCAGCAAGGTGGACGACTTTCTGGCAGCCATCGGTTGCGGAGATATAAATGCCCAACAAATTGCTACCAAAGTCCTACAAGCTGAGCGAGAGGAGCACGAAGAGGAGCTGAAACTACCGGAGGTTGCCCCACCGCCTCTTCCCACGCCAGGCATCAGAGTGAAAGGGGTTGGCAATCTCCTGACCAGACTGGCGCGCTGCTGCAACCCTCTCCCCGGTGACGACATCATCGGTTACGTCACCCGTGGACGCGGGGTAACCGTCCATCGCAAGGATTGCCTCAACATACTGCGCCGAGAGGACACGGAGCGTCTCATCGAGGTTGATTGGGGGTGGGGCATCCAACAAACCTATCCGGTGGTGATCAGAGTCATAGCCTATGATCGAGAGGGTCTGCTGCGTGACATCGCCGGCGTGGTGGCAGACGAGAAAATAAACATGAGCGCCGCCAACGTGGTCACCCGCAAAAAAGAGAACATGGCTACCATCACCGCTACCCTTGAAATCACCGACATCGCCCAGTTGAGCCGCGTTCTGGCCAAAATTGACCAGTTGCCCAACGTCCTCGAGGCCAAACGCCAGACAGGGTAGAATCCCAGATCTCCCCGGCCAGTTTACGTCAGGAGACGCCCGCTCGTGGCTTCAGCGCTGAGGGAATGGCTAAAGCTGTCACACCGGACTCGCAGACAGAGATTCAGCTTTGTAGTACACGCTTCAGCGCGTCTGAAAGTGCGCATTACTAGCCGATGGCTTCTATCAACTCGAGCAGCACCTTTTCAACGCTGGCCTTGTCGGTCGCCACGCAAGGCAACACCTTGTCCACTTTAAGAGCCTTCTGTACCTCCTCCGGCGGGAGCGCCCCCTCCAGGTCCTGCTTGTTGGCCGCTACGATGTAAGGAGCGGCCGCATACTGCTGGAACAGCTTGAGCATACGCTCTACCTCAACAAAGCTCTCAGGAGTAGTGCTGTCGGCCAAAACTATAAAGCCTTGCATCTCCTTGGAGAGCACCTCCCACATAAAGTCAAAACGCGGTTGGCCCGGCGTGCCAAAAAGGTGTAGCAACCTGTCATCCAGAGTTACCCGTCCAAAGTCCATGGCCACCGTGGTCTCCTCTTTCACCGCCATAAGAGGGTTGGTTATCTTGCGCTCGGTGGATACGACCTCAACCTCACTGATGGTCCTGATGAACTCTGTCTTACCAGCGTTGAAAGGGCCAGTGACTACAATTTTCAAAGCCTTCATAAGTTTCACCTCTCCTGTTGTTTGAGATCTCCTCGGAAAGCGAGTGGGCAGATCGGGGGACCACATCTCCTTCTTTTCCAGATAAGGCATCAGCCCCGGGATGAGGCCTCAGAAAGCCTTGCTCGCGTGAGGAAAAAGTGCAACGAATTCCCGCACCAAAATGACTGCTTCTAATTATAGCAATTACGGCCCAGAATGGCAAGCCGGGCTATCCGTCAAGACACTTTTGAAAAGTTCCAGCGTCGTGCGTCCGGGCTTTTGCCCCTCAGTCCTGTCTGTGATATAATTATCGCGCCGACGTGACGCCTGGGGTAAGTCCGCACGTAAACGTGGGCAAGTGATCGGGTGGGGCATGTTCCCAC
>JAOZOT010000894.1 GCA_029933115.1 Anaerolineae bacterium
GCTGGATGACCCTAACTGGTCTATCGAGCGCAACTATGAATGGCTGATGGAGGCGGTTGAGAGTGGGGATGTGTTCTACCTGGCTTCACCAGTGACGAAAGCCAATTTCTGGAACCCAAAGAGGGGGGATGTCACGGTTTATTTGCGTGAGCTCGACCTGCTTCTGCAGGCTGGTTATCGACGGGTAGGTGATTACTTGGTTCCGCCACACTAACAGAAGAGAGGAAGAGCAGATGCCAGAAGAGATGACATTGCATGAAGCTGTCAAATTCCTTAACCATCTTCCTGCCACACAATATTGGGAAGGAAAAATGCCGTGCAAGGAAGATGAATTGATTTGCGGGATTTGTGAAAGTTATCAAAATGCCTCATCATGGGAGCGCCGAGAATTTAGAGAAAAATTGGAGGTCAATGGGTGGCGAATGCTATGGTCATTTCTGAGACGAACAGCTATGTTGGGTGCACGCGAGAGATCAGTGCGGCGGGTCGCTTGCGGCCTCATTGCTTTGACGATCTGCGCTGAGGATCCTGAAACCGAATACTACGATGTGCTCATGGATTTATCAATTCTCTACCACAGTGCGTGCAGGGTGGGGGATCCTTATCGAATCTTCGAGGCGGGGGTAGAGCACGTGGACGATGAGCGCATCCGGGACTTGCTCCTCGGCTTTCTCGATCGCGACCCCCACGACCAGCGCCTGGAGGCCATGGGCTGGGAAGCCATCGAAGGGCCCAGCGGCCTCATCTACCGGTTCGATGATCAACCCATCCCCGAAGGTCATCTCTGAAACCCAGCGGCCGGTATCTTAACGACTCGAGAGAACAGTTGGGGATCCATCGACCGGCGCTTCACCGGGCAGCGGTGGGAGGTGGGCATCGGGCTGTGTACGGGCGGACGGCCGTCCGCCCCTACGGGGCGCGGTGGTACGACCCGGTGCTGGGGCGGTTCATCCAGCCCGATACCTTGGTCTCTCACCCTCGCAACCCCCAAGCCTGGAACCGCTACAGCTATGTCT
>JAOZOT010000895.1 GCA_029933115.1 Anaerolineae bacterium
GCCTGCCCAACCACGATTGAGTGCAGAGCTACCGTTTCCTCGGGACGCAAATCCCATTAACCGGGCTTCTCCGCGATGCAGATGATGGATGTGCCGATGGGCAGGTTCAGCCAGCGCAGGATTTGGGCCTCCACCCAACCCACCACCGACAGGATAGCATTCAGCAAAGGCGGGGCTGGCTCCATCTCTACTTGATACTCGTCTTCGTCCAGGTGATGGGAGGCCAGTCGGGGCTCCCGCTCCACACTCCGTCGGGCCAGGATCAGGGCGGCCGCCAGAGGGAAAACCAGGAAGTTATTGTAGGTCATACGTCGGATACGGAACCCCACCTGCTGTAGTTTGTCTCGCAGTTCCCCCGCGGTGTAGCGGCGCACATGGGCGTTAATCACGTCGTTGTTGCTCCACAGCCACATGAAGGCCGGGACGGTGATGACGATGTGCCCACCTGGGTTGAGCAACCGGTAGCACTCCCGCAGGATAGCCATGTCGTCTTCGTTGTGCTCGATGAGGTCCAGGGCGGCCACTAGGTCGAAGCTCCCGGTTTCAAAAGGTAAAGGCTGGGTAGCGTCGCCCTGCTCGACATCGTAGCCCCGCCGTCGGGCTACGGCGATAGGACGCGGGTCAATTTCCACCCCTTTCACCTGGCCGTAGCGTCTCAGGTGATGGATCATGTTACCTGCCCCGCAGCCCACATCCAGCACCCGCAAGTTGCGCCCCGGCACCACCCGATCCAGCATCCCCAGCAGAGCCCAGGTGCGGCCGGCGAACCACCAATGCTTGTCTTCTTCGATTTGCTCCGGTGTCAGCGCTTTGACCGCCTCACTCATCGCCTTTATTTTACACCAATCGGCGTCAAAAGTAAAACCCCCCACCTGTTCGCGCCTTTTGCACACGGGTTTTTGGAGAGACGTTCGATGATTGCCCTGCTGCCCGACGATACAATTGACGTATCTTCTTGTACCCCAGGGCGACCGCCAGGGTCGCCCCTGCGGCAGGGGTCGGCCTTGCGCCTGCCC
>JAOZOT010000386.1 GCA_029933115.1 Anaerolineae bacterium
GCCTGGCGATAAATCGCCGGGCTGAGCAGGGGAAGGGCGCTGAAAGCGCCCTGAATGGCCATCTACGCAGGTTGATAGCCCGCTTCAGCGGGCTTGAGTTGCTCAGCCCTGAGCTTTAGCTCGGGGGCCGGGCCGAATGCCCTCACAAAACTAAACTGTTACTCCTTCGCTTTGTCCTATGCTTCCTCGGCGGAAGACAATCTGTTCCTCGCTTCTTTAATCGGGTCAATACTCCGAAGTCTTATTGTTACTGAGCAGCAAGGTCTCGCCGGGTATAATTGGGATAAACCGCAAACCGCCCGGCCCAACCCATCTCCCTTGCCCTGTCGGGAGCCCGCAACAAGTCAAGGATTCCTCTGCCAACCCTTCGGTGTCTTTTGATTGTACCAGGTAACCGCTCTTTTTGTCAAGTGTACATCGCTTTCTTCATTCGCTTGAATTCCCTCGTCGAAACCACTCAATGACCCGGCGCAATCCTTCTTCAAACTCTACTTCGACCTGATACCCCAGCATTTCTCTGGCCCTGGCAATGTCAGCCAATGAATGTTTGATGTCCCCCGCTCTGGGTGGGGTGTGGAGCGGGGCGATGTCTGTGCCCAGGATGCGATTGATGGTGGCTACCAGTTCCAGCAAGTTATACCTCTGGCCGCAGGCGATGTTAAAGACCTGCCCTCCTACGTCAGGGGCAGTGGCTGCCAGAAGATTGGCCTGCACGACATTGGTCACATAGCTGAAATCCCGCGACTGTTCACCGTCGCCGTAGATGGTGGGTTGCTCACCTTTCAGCATGGCCGTGACGAATTTGGGGATCACGGCCGCGTACTGAGACGCGGGGTCCTGCCTGGGGCCAAAGACGTTGAAGTAGCGCAGGGCCACCGTCTCCAGCCCGTACACCTGATAAAAGACCTGGCAGTAGTGCTCCCCGGCCAGTTTGGAGACGGCGTAAGGTGATAGGGGCTCTGGCTTCATCTCCTCGGTCTTGGGAAGAGTGGGGGTGTCACCGTAAACCGCCGAGGAGGAAGCGTACACCACTCGCTTCACCCCTGCGTCGCGGGCGGCAACCAGCAGATTCAGAGTGCCCCGCACGTTGGCCTCATCTGTATCCAAGGGATTGTCAATGGATTTCGGGACAGAGGGAATGGCTCCCTGGTGCAAGATATAGTCTACGTTTTCCACGGCCTGCCGCACTGTATCCAAGTGGCGCAGGTCACCCTCGATGAGTTCAATGTCTTTCAGGAAAGGGGCGATGTTTTCTTGCTTCCCCGTGGAAAAGTTATCGAGGACTCGCACCTTTTCCCCTCGTCGCACAAGTTCTTCCACAATGTTGGAGCCGATGAAGCCGGCTCCACCGGTAACCAGATAAGTTGTCACAGCTTCAATCCTTTCTCTCTCAGCAAATTCTCGTACAGGTTTGCAATTTCGTCCACCATCTTCCACGCGTCAAATTCGTCGGCACGGGCGCGGCCGGCCTGCCCCATCCGGCGGGCCATTTGCGGATCGTGCAGAAGGCGGATCACTGCCTGGGCCAGTTCCCCTGGCTGTTCAGGCGGCACCAGCAGCCCGTTGACACCATCCTCGATCGCCTCAGCATTGCCATCAACAGCAGTGGCGACGACGGGCAGCCCGGCCGCCATTGCCTGGGGCAACACGCGCGGCAGCCCTTCCCATAGTGATGAGAGCGCAAAAATGTCAAATGTGGCTAAAAGTTCTGGTATGTCGCGCCGCAAGCCGGTAAGGATCAGTCGATCGTTCAGCCCTAACTCGGTAACCAGGGTCTCGACCTGGGGGCGCAGTGGTCCATCTCCCACCATAACAAACCAGGTTTCTGGTGCGCTTTGGGCAACAACGCCCATCGCCTGCACAAAATCAAGTGGTGCCTTCTGGGGTGAAAGGCGTGTTACCGTGCCGACTACGGGCGCGTTGAGCGGGATGCCTAAAGCGGCACGGGTCTCGGAGCGGGGTACACGAGGATGCCTAAAGCGGTCCAGTTCAATGCCGCTACGGATGATCACGTAATCTTCTAGCCGACCGATGCCGTCATGTAGCCCTTTTTCGGCGTTCAATGACGAGACGGCAATGAGCCGGTCGGTGATAGGCAGGGTCAGTTTTTCCAGAATTATATAAAGCGCGCGCACCAGTGAGTGTTGATGATCGTGGTGGCCCCAGCCGTGGACGGTATGGACAATGACCGGTGTGCCGGCCAGCCAGGCAGCCCAGCGTCCCAGGATGCCGGCCTTGGAGCTGTGGGTGTGGACGATGGTATAATGGCCGCGTTTGATGAAACGGATCAGGTGGATGAAAGCCAGTAGGTCTTTGATGGGATTGATCTCGCGCACCAGCGTCGGCTCGATGGTGAGGGATATGCTGCGTGCGCGGACTTCTTCAATCAGGCTACCCTCCGAGCCAGTCTGTGGGCCGCTTGCCACATCTACGATGTAGCGGTTGGGGTCGAGCAACGCTGCCGTTAGCATCGTGTTCTCTTGAGCGCCACCGACGATCAGGCGGGTGATGATGTGAAGGACGCGGATATGAGCCATCAGTACCCCTTCTCATGCAGGAGCGTCTCGTGGAGGGCCTCTGTTCTCCGAACTGTCTCTTTGCACATCCACCACCCACTCCGGTAGTGCGCGCTCCGAGTCGCGCCATACAGCAAAGTATTCGGCCGCCGTTGTCCCTTCAAGGGTGATGTCAATCTCCGAGGCTGGATGGGAGGCGCCAGACCGAGTGATGGGGCCGAAGAGGTAGGCCCACTGCACGGATGGATACGCTGCCAGAATAGCCGGGGTCCTCTCCCGCACATCCCCAATGCCTGCCGTCGCTGCTCCTCTCGTGCCTCCAAAGCACATTGCTGCCGCTGCTGAAAGGTGCGACAGTATGTCTCGATCCGAACGGGGGTTGCTGGTGGCATATTTGCGCCGGTCATCGCTTTTCTCCGTGCCGATAAACCCAATTCACCACTTGCTTGGACATCCGGCGTCCTCTTTGGCTCAGAGAGTGCCACTCCTCCTCCGTATAAACCAGCACGTCCGTGGGTACCGGGAGTTCTGTTGTGTCCCATTCAACCGATCGTCGCGCAAAAGGTTGTTCAGAGTGAGCCACGATGATGATCAGATCCAAGTCGCTTCCTACCCCCCAGTCGCCGCGAGCGTAGGAGCCAAAGTAGCCGATGCGAACGATGTCCGTTCGACGACGAACCACCTTTTCTGTCCAACGGCGCAACGATCGCTCTACCGTTTGGGCGTCAGGCCATTTGAACACGGACGAACTCAATGATCTCACTGGCATAGCGAATGGCCTCCTCGCTTTGCAGCGGTCCATAGTGTTCAAAGGGCGCTCCCTGTGGATGGCTGTTTGGGTAGCGTGCCGGGATGTAAAAATTGTCCAGCACGCGGCCCTGTTCTACCAATCGGTCCGGCACCGGTATCGTCTCCGGCAATTCTCGCAAGAGCCGGGCAACGATGTGCCCCCAGGCTTCTTGTCCCATGTGAAGATGCAGCGCCTTAACTGCTTTCTCTGCCGCTTGCTGCGCGGCAAAACAGGCCCATTCGTGACGTCCAGCTCGCATGGAATCCTCTGCCTGTTCCAGGTCGCGCAGCGATTGATTAAACCGGTCACGAGCACGACTCGGCATTGTTCTCTGTCTCCTTCCTAGAGGTGGATGTTTCATCCGCTCTGCGGCAACGACTCGTCCACGCGTTGATTTGTAACAAGTATACCACAGTTGCCGCCTGGTGTCACCTATGGGCAGTCCGTCGCTCGTCGTACCCACCTGGCCTGTCGCTCTCTTTACTTCATGCTGACCCCATCTTCTCCCTGATCAACGTCTCATACAGCGTCTCCGTCGCCTGCACCATTCTCTCCACGCTGAAGTATCGCTCCACCCGCTCTCGCCCGGCTTGGCCCATTTTACGCCGCAGGTCGCGATCCTGCAATAGGTGAACGATGGCCAAGGCCAGAGCCTCGG
>JAOZOT010000387.1:0-1841 GCA_029933115.1 Anaerolineae bacterium
TGCCACGCCCCCGAGCCCGCCCAGGCGGGAGAGGGGATTTGACCGTCCGCTTTCTTCCCCCCTCGGGGCAATGGTGGCATCCGAGCGGTAGATGTTTGTCATGGAAAGGCTTATCACCACAGATGCCACGCCCGCAAAAAACACCATGGCCACGATCAGCCGCTTATGCCTTACGAGCACCATCAGGTAGTCGAGCAGGCTGATCTCCTCTTCCTCCCCGTACTTTATATCTTGCTCCTCCATAGGCTCCCGCTAAAACACCTGCTGGATCACGATCCCCGCGGTGACCGCCAGCTGGAAAAGTATCTGCGTCACATCTTTTACATCCCGGAGGAAACTGGGTTTGACCACCTTGTGGGGTACAAGTACGGTATCGCCCGGGTATAGCTTGGTATTCTCGAGGCTCTCCCAGAACCCCCACCTGTTCTCCTCGGGGTTCCATGATATGCCGAACCAGGACTTTCCTTTCTTGCTCACCACGGTCCCGTCCGCCCTGATGATGTACATCTGGCCCTCGTCGGCATTCTCGGTGGGCCCCCCGACCATGGCCAGGTAGTGCTTTGCCTCTGGCCTCTTCTCGTCGTACACCAGGGCAGTGGGGTTGTAGACCGCACCCAACACGTTTACGGTATCGGGCTTCTTGGGGACGTAGAGCCTGTCGCCCTTCTCTAACACGAGGTCGCTCGAGGTGGCTTTGAGGACGTCAACCGGGAGCAGCGTTATGACCACACGCCCCGTGGCCTTGGCCTTTCTCAATTTGGCGAGCAGCGCCTTCTTGGCCGAGACGAACTGGGCCTGTGCCGCCAGGTCCTCCTTGGACAGCGCCGCCTGGGCCTCCTTGGCCCCGTAGGCCGCTATCTCAACCTCGAGCCTGTCTATCATCTGCTTTATCCGCTCCTGCTGCACGGCCCTCACCGATTGCCTTGTAAACACCGCGCCCCGCAGGTAGGCCTCTTCAGTGTAGCCGCCCGCACGTTCTATCACGTCACTGAGCCGCTCCCCCACCCTTATCTGGTATGTGCCGGGGAAAAGGACCTCGCCCGACACGCTCACGCTCTTCTCCACCCCCCAGTCGGGGATCTGCTTGATGTGCACCGTATCCAGCGGCTGGAGCTTCAGGTTGTGGGCCGGGTCTCCCTCGAGGGCGCGGCGGACGTCAAAGTTGAGCACGGTGGTCTCCACCCTCTCCCCCCCGATGATATTGTACCGGATCAGCTCCGCCGCCTCCATATACGCTGCATCCTTTATTACATTGCCTCCCACCAGTATCAGGTCCCTGACCGTCATGTTGGCGGCGTAAGGATATGTGCCCGGCTTGTTCACCATGCCCTTGATGCTCACGGTATATTTTTTCACATATTCCCAGATACTGTGGATCACCACCTGGTCCAGGTCCTTCAACAGCAGGTTGTGCTCAGGGTCTCCCTCAAGGGCCTTTTTCAGGTTGAATGTGTGGATCGTCACCTCCTTGGTCTTCCAGTCCGTGCGGTACAGATGCGCCTGGGGCAGGTAGGCGTCCCTGGTGATATTGCGGGCCACCAGTACCAGGTCTTTCACCCTCATATTCTCCGCATAGGTATAGGTCCCGGGCTTGTGCACCTCGCCGGAGATGCTGATCTTACCAGGCGGCACATATTCCCTGATGTTGTGGATCACCACCTGGTCCAGGTCCTTCAGCAGCAGGTTGTGCTCAGGATCTCCCTCAAGGGCCTTTTTCAGGTTGAATGTATGGATCGTCACCTCCTTGGTCTTCCAGTCCGTGCGGTACAGATGCGCTTGGGGCAGGTAGGCGTCCCTGGTAAAGCGCCCCGCCTTGAAAACCAGGTCCTTTAGGCGCATCC
>JAOZOT010000387.1:1941-3963 GCA_029933115.1 Anaerolineae bacterium
TAGGCGTCCCTGGTAAAGCGCCCCGCCTTGAAAACCAGGTCCTTTAGGCGCATCCCTTTTGTAAGCGCATATCGGCCCGGCTTCTTGATCTCGCCCTGGATATTCACGAATGCCTTCCATTTTTCCTCCCACACGGAGTGGACGATCACCCGATCTTCATCCTGTACCCTGAGGTTTTCTTTTGGATCATCGGCCATGGCCGCGGCCAGGTCAAAGTATATGGTGTGCTTCATGCGGTTCTTGTCCACCCTTATAAGCTCTGCCTTGGGCAGGTACGCCTCGTCTGTCAGCCCCCCCGCCTTCATCAAAAGGTCCCTGACCGTCATGTCGACGATATCGTATCGGCCCGGGTTGCGCACCTCCCCGCTCACGGTGGCATATTCCCTCTCCTCGAACATCTGCTTGTTGAATACGTAGATCTCGTCGAGCGGCTTCAGGAGGATATTCTGCGTGAGGTCCCTGGAGATGAGCAGGGCCCCCAGGTCAAACGGGATCAGCTCCGCCGCCATGTTTTCATGGCGGTATCTCTTGATCAGGGCATAGTCCAGGTAGGTGTCTTCGTTCAGGGCCTTGAGGTCAGGCAGGATATCCAGGACCCTGAGCCCATCCCTGTAGGCGTACCGGCCGGGGCGCAGCACATTGCCGTACAGATGAACCGCGTTCACCGCTGATGGAATAATGGAGAACACCCGTATGATATCCCCATCCTGCAGCGGCACCATCCTCTTCTTTTTCAGCTCCTCATAGGAGATGTCCAGCACCACCTGCACGCGGTTCTCAAAGGCGCGTTCGATCTGGATCCTCTGGTTAAAGGCCCGCGGCTTCAGGCCCCCTGCCAGGTCCAGTGCCGCCTGGAGGGACTTGCGGGCCTTGAGTTCGTAGATGGCCGGTCTTTTCACGTTCCCCGCCACCATCACCATCGGGCCCGCCTGGGGCACGAAAATGACATCACCCGGCTCGAGCCTGGTATCGGCCGAGGTATCCCCCCTGAGCAGAAAATCATAGAGGTCCAGCACCGTCACCCGCTTCCCGTTGCGCCTCACCTCCACTTTCCTGAGGGTCCCCAGGGCCGTGGGCCCCCCGGATGCCAGGAGCGCATTGGAGGTATTGGCCAGGGAACTCACCGTATAGACGCCCGGGCTCCTCACCTCCCCCAAGACAAACACCTGGATGGTCCTCAGCCTCCCCATGCTCACATTGACGCTCACACCGGTGATCGCCTCGGCCTTGACCTTTATCCGCTCCTTGAGTTCCTTGAAGGTAAGCCCTGCAACCGTGAGCGGGCCTATCTTGGGGAAGTTGATCACCCCTTCATTATCCACCACCAGGCTGTAGGACGCATCGATGCGCCCCCACATGAGAATATTGATCTCATCGCCGGGGCCGATCACGTAATCGTCCGAGACAGGTATGCTCTTTATGGGGGCAAAGGTGCTTGGGGGCCTTGAAAAGAGCTTGTGGCCGAATATGGGCAGCAGGGGCGCCTTTGGCCCGAAGGTCTTCCTGACGAACTCCTCATCCGGCTTGAGGGCTGGCTTCTCTTCCTCTTCCTTCTTTTTCTTCTTCGGTTTCTCTTTCTCTTTCTTCAGCTCGACCTTCTTCTTAGGCTCCTGCGGGGGTTTTTTCTCGGCCTCCTTTTTTTTCTTTTCAAGGAGAGCCTTTCCCGCCTCTATCTCTTCGGGGGTCAGTGTGCCCAGCTTTCCCTTTTTCACAAGCTCCTTTGCCGCCCCCGGGCTCAACTTGCCCGCCTTGACCGCCTTTTGGAGGACCTGCACCTGCTGGGGGGTTGCCTTGCCCGGCTGAACAGCCTGCCCCGTGTCCTGGGCTCCAAGGGATGGAGCAAAGAGGACAAAAAGGGTCACCATGAATGGCAAACAGAGAAAAAATGGGGCTCTTCTTTTCATAACTCCTCCAGGCCTCCCTGGTTATTACTCTACAATTCAATACCACAAAGAAAACTCGGAAAACCAGAGTGCAATATAGCAAAATATTAAGTCATTGTAAAAGCCGCCGCCACCACCC
>JAOZOT010000896.1 GCA_029933115.1 Anaerolineae bacterium
TTTGAGTTTGTTGTCAAGAGGCAATTTCTGCTTGACAAAGTTGGCGAGATATGATACTATGGAGCCATGAAGGCGAGAAATGACAAGTGCTTAGTTTGCTTAGCGCCCGCATCGGGTTTGCATCACATTATACCACGGTCCGCCGGCGGGAGTGATGATGATAGCAACCTCGTGCCGCTTTGCGATCTTTGCCATAACCGCATCCAACCAGAGTGGGAGCGTTGGGTAGAGTTTCTAACCGAGAGAAAGGAGGTCTTTGAGAGACTGTGGGGCAACTACACTATGGACCGTTAGAGCCGCCGCTTCGTGTTTCTCCGACCGCTCTAAACGCGTTTGATACCTGCAAGTATCGTTTTTATCTTTCCCGCAAGATCGAGCCAATAACCGAGGAGATACCAGACTATTTCCGCCGCGGGCTGGAAGTGCATGGGCTGATGGATGGGTCTGTGCTACCCAGCGAGGCCGGGGCGGACAGCTTGGATATGTTTCATCGTTTAGACCAGTTCGAGCAGTCGTTGGGTTTACTTCCAATACGCCGCGAGCTTACGCAGAAGTTCATCGTTCCAACTCATCCAAATATACTTCTTACGCGTAGAGTGGATATGTTAGCTTACACGCCCGCCGGCGAGGCTGTGATCGTAGACTACAAAACCGCGGGCAGACCGTGGAAGAAACTGAAGTTAGAGGGCAAAGAAGTGCAGCCATCTGCTCACCAATGGCAGTCCGCGGGCTATCTGTTTCCGCCGCCGCCAGAGTTTCTGGAAGAGTTGGATCTGGAGACTTGGCCGACGGAGCTTTGGTATCTGGTTGTGCCGGCCACGCACAACGCCCGCCCGCAGCGTTTTGTGGTAAAATGGACGGCGGAGATGGGAAAGGACTTTGACAATATCTTAGACGAGATCGAGGCCGAAAAATACTTCCGCCAGAGCTTCGGGTACTCGTGTCACTACTGCGACTTTGCGCCGGTTTGCTATGAGGCCGAGGGCTGGCGGGGGCTTTATGCAGAAAGAGAGGA
>JAOZOT010000388.1 GCA_029933115.1 Anaerolineae bacterium
ATACCCCCTGTGTCATCTGACAACCGGGAACGGATTTATGCATCGCTGTACTTAGCCGGCGAATTCATTCGCCGGGCGGCCTGGAGCGGGGAACTGCGTAAGTCCTGTTATTTGACAGGTGGTCTCTTTTGTGGGATAATGCTTCTAGCGGTGACTTTCACCGCTTCAGAGGGCGCTATCTTTGACGCAGGAGGTGATGCCAATGGACTATAGCAGTATGTGCAACCCCATGACTCAGCATCACCTCAGGTGCGTTTGCTGAGTTGGCTTGCGCAGCAAAGCCCGGAGAGTCTTCAGCCCGAGCTCAGGCCGAGGGCTTGAGGGGTTTCCCCAAAACCACTTTCTTGGCCCTGAGAGCAGAGCTGATGGGCCGACCTCCCACCTGGTGGAGGAAAAGAGAATGTGTGGAGGGACACCCCCACAATCCCCGACCTGCTGTGCAGGCGCTGAGTCGTGGGGAAAGGACGAAAGAGCCCCGTCTCTGCGGGGCTCTTTCGCGTTTGGGGAGTCCAGATAGACGATTTCAGCCTGTGCAGTTAAATCCGCTCTCGGTCACAAGTCGCCCTGAGCTGATGAACCTCAAGAAATTATCCGGGTAACAAAGTGTTTTCGGAAGCCCGACCTAAAGCCGTCGGGCTGAAAGAGCAGAGCCCTACGGGCTGGATCCGGCCCCAAAGGGACTTCGCCCTCTCAGCGCGGGGACTTGGTACAGGCGTGCGTAAATTCGCACCGGGTTTTCGTCCCCGGCGCTCGAAGTGCCGGGCCGGCGAAGCGGGGGTCCGGCCTGCTATCAGGCCCTCTCTCGCCCTGCTCGGCGTGGACCGTCAGGTCCACGCCCTTTCCGCCGGACCCGGCGGTCCGGCGGGAGCGGGTGCGAAATGCAGGCCCAAGTCCGGTGCAGGTGGATGAACTCGGAACGAATTTACGCCTCGCTGTACTTAGCGCAACCTGGGGCTAACTGCACAGGTTGCGCTTTTGGGCCCGGTCCACGCAGAAGGGCTGAGTTTGGAGGGAGGCCGTCTCAGGCTCGTGGTGAGATGGTCATTTTCTGCCAGATACCGGCATGTCTCAGAAATGCTTTGTTTATCTCGGCGGTAATGGACGGTATCAGTATGAGGGGCAATATCACCAACCACTCATCTAAACCCAGAGAAACTGTGTCAAAGATGGGGTCGAGGAAAGGCACATAGATGATGCTCAGCAGGATGACCAGAGAAGCCAGCACGGCCCATTGCATGTACTTGTTGGACAGGACGCCGATGGCAAAGAGGGGGTAGCGTTCTGAGCGTGAGGTATAGGCCCGGAAGAGCTCTGAGATGGAAAGAGTGGCAAAGGCCATGGTCTGGGCAGCGGCCAGATTGCCCGGAAAGCGGCGCAGGCCGATGATAAAGGCTATCATGGTAGCTGAGGTGATGGCGATGGTTTGGACGGCGATACCCCATACCATTGGGCGATTGATGACCGGTTCGTCCACCGGACGCGGAGGGCGTTCCATGATGTCGGGCTCACCTCTTTCCAGGCCCAGAGCCAGGGCCGGGGCTCCGTCGGTGAGCAGGTTCAAAACCAGCAGTTGAATGGCCGTCAGGGGCAGGGGCAGTCCGGCCAGCATGGCCAGGAAAATGACCATGATCTCGCCCATGTTGCAGGAGAGGAGGTAGTAGACGAACTTGCGGATATTGGAGTAGATGATGCGTCCCTCTTCCACGGCCGAGACGATGGAGGCATAGTTGTCGTCGGTCAGCACCATGTCTGCTGTCTCTTTGGAGACGTCGGTGCCGGTGATGCCCATAGCCACGCCGATGTGGGCTCGCTTCAAGGCCGGGGCGTCGTTGACCCCGTCGCCGGTCATGGCCACCACGTGACCACACTTCTTCAGGGCCTCGACGATCTTGACCTTGTGCTGGGGTGAGACGCGGGCATAAACGTCTACCTCGTCTGCTATCTCGGCCAGGGCTGCCTCGTCCAACTCGTCAAGCTCAGCGCCGGTCAGCACCCGCCCCTCGCGGGAGAGGAGGTTCAACTCCCGGGCGATGGCTATGGCGGTGTTTTTGTAATCACCGGTGACCATCGCTGTTTTGATCCCGGCTTTGCGGGCCACGGTAATGGCCTCCTTGACCTCGGGACGGGCCGGATCTATCATGCCTACGAGTCCCATGAAGACCAGGTCGCGCTCCACCGTTTCGGGCGTTGGGTTCTCGGGTATCTCGCTCAGCGAGCGGTAGGCTACTCCGAGGACGCGCAGGGCGTTGGAGGCCAAGGCCGCGTTGATTTCCAAGATGCGCTGACGTTGGTTCTCGTCCAGGGAGAGCTCGCGGCCATCCTCCAGGACGCGGGTGCACAGGTCCAGGACGATGTCGGGGGCGCCTTTGACGTAGACAATGTATGGCCCCAGGTTCTCGATCCAGGGTTGTAGTGCTTCTTCGCCGGCATCCTCAGGTACTCGATGGATGGTGCTCATGCGTTTCCGCTCGGAGTCGAAGGGTACTTCTGCCAGGCGAGGATAGACTTTCTCGACCCTGTCCTTCCACAAATCAGCCTTTGCTGCGGCCACCACCAGGGCTCCCTCGGTTGGGTCACCCACTATGCGCCAGTTGTCGGTGGGGGAGGCGTCGTTTGTTGGCTCTCGCTCCAGCCGGGCATCGTTGCAGAGGAGAGCGGCCTGCAGGAGGGGCCGAGCGCTGGGGTAGTGACGCAATTCGGCGCGCCGTCCGTCTTTTTGTATTTCCCCCACGGGTTTGTACCCCTCACCACTGATGCTCAGCAAAGTCTGATCAACGTACATTTGCACGGCCATCATCTCGTTCTGGGTCAAGGTGCCGGTCTTGTCGGAGCAGATAGCCGAAGCGCTGCCCAGGGTCTCCACAGCCGGCAGCTTGCGGATGAGGGCGTGGCGGCTGATCATGCGTTGCATACCCAGGGCCAGGCAGATGGTGACCACGGCCGGCAATCCCTCAGGCACAGCAGCGATGGCCAGGCTGACGGCGGTCATAAACAGTTCCACTATTCTGTGTCGGTAGGCCTGCCAGTAGGCTGACGGGCCGTCGGCAACAAGTATCCCCATCTGGGTGTCGCGCAGCAGGCCGATGACCAGGATGACGGCGCAGATGGCCAAGCAGGCCACGCCCAGCCATTTGCCCAACTGGTCCAGCTTGACCTGGAGGGGGGTGGGCTCTTCTTCATAGGTCTGGATCATCTCGGCGATGAGGCCAATCTCGGTGTTCATGCCGGTAGCCACTACCACACCCCGTCCCCGACCGTAGGTGACCAGGGTGCTCATGTGGGCCATGTTGCGGCGGTCGCCCAGAGGTATATCCCGACTCAGCAGGGCGTCGGCTTTCTTCTGGACGGGCACCGATTCAC
The DNA here is from genome assembly GCA_029933115.1 of Anaerolineae bacterium. Classification (GTDB taxonomy): domain Bacteria; phylum Chloroflexota; class Anaerolineae; order E26-bin7; family E26-bin7; genus E26-bin7. The sequence continues at coordinate 3,361 of JAOZOT010000388.1, forward strand.
CTGTCAGAGAGGCCTCGTCAATCTTGAGGTTGGCGCTTTCAATGAGGCGTACATCGGCCGGCACATAATTGCCGGCCTCCAAGGTCACGATGTCGCCGGGTACCAACTCTTGAGCTGGTATGGTGATCAGATGGCCGTCGCGGATGACGTGAGCTTCGGGGGCGGCCAGTTTTTTCAAGGCGGCCAAAGCCTCCTCCGCCTTGGACTCTTGAACCACGCCCAGGATGGCATTGAGGACGACGATGGCCATGATAGCGCCGGCGTCTACGTATTCACCCAGAAAAAGGGAGACCAGGCTGGCCGAGATGAGGATCAGGACCAAAAAATTGTTGAACTGGCCGAGGAGCATGTGCCAGAAGGTTGGGCGGGGCCGCTCCTGGAGTTGGTTGAGGCCGTATTGGGCCAGGCGAGCTTGGGCTTCCGCCGGGCTCAAACCCCGGTCAGGATGGGTATTCAGGGCCTCGATGACTTTTTCCACGCTTTGGCTGTGCCAGCCCTTGTTATCTTTCATACCGTGTTTGTTCTCTCCTCAAGTTGATGCGGTAAGTCCGCACGTAAACGTGGGCAAGTGATCGGGTGGGGCATGTTCCCACAC
>JAOZOT010000389.1 GCA_029933115.1 Anaerolineae bacterium
CTGCGCCCTCGGAGTGGGGCAGCCTGCCCAACCACGATTGAGTGCAGAGCTACCACGCCTGGGAAGCCTGCCTGTAAATGTGGGCCAGGGCTCAGTGCATCGCACCTCAATGACATTGCCCGATGATAAACCATCGGGCCGGAGGCAAGACTCTCACCCTATGCACATTCAATCAGACCTGGGGAGTGATAAATGAAGCAAAAAGTTGATCTGATAATCCACAGTGCCCGTCAACTTCTCACGCTCGGTGAGGCCAAAGCCTCACCCGTCGCTGCTGGTGCGCCCTCCCATCCCAAGCGGGGAGAGGCTATGAGCGAATTAGGGCTCATCGAAGAGGGGGCTGTGGCCGTCAGCCAGGGGCTTGTCACCTTGGTCGGCACAACCGAGGAGGTGCTGGCCCAGGCCGAAGCCGAGGAGATGATTGACGCCTCGAACAAGATAGTCATGCCCGGATTCGTTGACCCTCACACTCACCTGGTCTTCGCCGGCTCTCGCGAGGACGAATTCGAGTTGCGCCTCAAAGGTGCTACTTATATGGAGATCATGGCCGCCGGTGGGGGGATCATGAGCACAGTGCGGGCCACGCGGGCCGCCACGCTCCCCCAATTGGTAGCCCAAAGCCGAGAACGCCTCGACAGAATGTTGGCCTATGGCACCACCACAGCCGAAGCCAAGTCTGGCTACGGCCTGAACGTGGACGATGAACTCAAGATGCTCAAAGCCATCCACCAACTGGACGCCACTCATCCTATTGATTTGGTGCCCACGTTCTTGGGAGCCCACGCGGTGCCGGCAGAATTCAAGGGCCGCACCGACGAATACGTGGAAGTGGTCGTCAACGAGATGTTGCCTCTAGCTGAGAAGGAGCTAAAGGGGAACACCTCGGACTCTTCGCTTCCCTTCTTCTGTGACGTTTTCTGTGAGGAGGGAGTTTTCTCGGTCGGGCAGTCACGCCGTATTCTGGAGCGAGCCCAGGAACTGGGCTTCGGACTGAAAATCCACGCCGACGAGTTCAAGCCTTTGGGTGGCACCAAGCTGGCTGTGGAACTGGGAGCGGCCTCGGCCGACCACCTGGTCTGCACCACTGCTGAGGAGATTGAAGCCCTGGCAAAATCCGACACCATTGCCGTGTCCCTGCCGGGTACACCCTTTGGCCTGGGACACCACGAATACACCCCTGCCCGTCAGATCATCGAAGCTGGCGGGGCACTGGCTCTGGCCACCGACCTTAACCCCGGCACCTGCTATTGTGAGTCCATGCAGTTCATCGTCGCTCTGGCTTGTCGCTATATGCGTCTGACCCCTGCCGAGGCCATTGTTGCGGCCACCCTCAACGCCGCTCACGCTATCGGCCTGGGCGACAAGGTAGGCAGCCTGGAAACCGGCAAAAAAGCCGACATCCTTATTCTAGAGGTCTCCAATTACCGCCATCTGGCCTATCACTTTGGGGTCAACCTGGTGCAAAGAGTGATCAAGGACGGTCAGGTGGTGGTTTAATCATCGGGGGAGAGACCACCGGTACCCTCTTGAAGCGATAAACCCGCCCAGGAGCAAGAGTTGCGGTCCACCGGGTCTTGAGCCCGAAACTGCACGAGAAGCCGCCCTGCGGGCAGAATGGGGCGGCTTCTCGCATTACAATAGCAGCTAAAGCCGTCGGGCCGAAAGGGCAAAGCCCATCGCCCACTACGGACAAGAGCGATCTACTGAGGCTACTTGATCTCGACCACAGCTCCTTCAGCTTCCAGCTTGGCCTTGGTGGCTTCGGCCTCTTCTTTGGGGACGCCTTTCACTATCGGAGCCGGCGCACTATCAACCAGTTCCTTGGATTCCTTAAGACCCAGGCTGGTGATCTCGCGCACCGCCTTGATGACCTGGATCTTCTTGGGGCCGATTTCCTTCAAGATGACGTCAAATTCGGTCTTTTCCTCCTCGGCCGGACCGGCGGCGGCAGCGGTCGGCATACCCGCCGGGACGGCCATCATCGGTGCGGCCGCACTGACGCCAAAAGTCTCCTCACAAGCCTTGACAAAGCTAGAAAGCCCCAGGACTGTCATGCCCTTCACGATTTCAAGCATAATCGCTGCCCTGTCTTCTTCGGACAACCCTCCGATAGCAGCGATGATGTCGTCCTTGCTCATCCCTTTGGTTTTCTCTTCAGCCATTTGATCCTCCTAAAATATATTCAAGTTGATTAATGCTTTTCAGGCGCTACTCGCTTCCAATTGGTCGGCGCGAGCTTTCAGCACGGTGACCAAACCGCGCAAGGTGCCACTCAACACATTGACCAATCCGGCCAGGGGGGACCGTATGCCGCTCAGCACTTGAGCCAGCAGGACCTCGCGCGGCGGCAAGTCGGCCAAGGATGATATGACCTGGGCATCAACCACCTTGTCGCCCAGAATGCCTCCCTTGATGGTTAAAACTTTGAATTCCTTGGCATACTCGGTCAAGACCTTGGCCGGGGCGACTACATCTTCGTAACAGAACCCAATAGCCGTTGGTCCTTGCAGAAACTCCTCAGGCACAGGCAGCCCAGCTTCTTTCAGCGCCAGCTTGACCAGCCTGTTCTTCACCACATGATAGCCGCTTCCTGCTTCTCGCATTTTGTTGCGCAACTGGTTGAGCTCGGCGACCGACAGGCCGCGATAATCGGTCAGGATGGCCGCCTGGCTGCGAGATAGTTCCTCGGTATAGCTCTTTACCAATTCTTGCTTCTTTTCTCTGGATATAGCCAAACTCGCACCTCCTTATACGGCTTGCACAGCGAGGCCCGGGGAGCTTGAGGGGTATCCCCTCAACCCCACCTTCTCGGCCCTGAAAGCAGAGCTGATGGGCCGATCTCCTACTTGGCGTGAGGAAACAGAGAATGTGTGGAGGCCCCCCCGACCTGCGGCGCAAGCTCCTTTACAGCAAAAAGTCTTCGCTTGCCGACGCGAAGACTTTACAAAAGGGGAAACACAACCCCTCTCCTGACAATCTTCACCTCGGCAGGCCACGCATTAAGTGCCCTGGGTTATGGGCACACCTGCTGTCTCTGGCTTCAGATGAATCTTTGTTTGTATCAACCGTGCTGTGATAACAAGGCTCAGAGCGTGTCTGAAAATTCAGGGGGCGGCGCTCGTAGTAACACTTCAGTCGTTTTTAGCCGCAGAACACCGGTCACTAGCGACTCAAGTCGCCACTACGAGCATTTTTCAGACACGCTGTCAGGCTGTTTTCAACGCCTGGGCCTCGGCCACATCTACTTTGATGCCCGGCCCCATGGTAGTGGTCAGGGTCACCTTCTTGATGTATTGTCCTTTGGCTCCGGCCGGTTTGGCCTTGAGGACGGCTTCCATCAAAGCCGCCAAGTTATCCAACAGTTTTTCTTTGGGGAAGCTGACCTTGCCGATGGGAACATGCAGGTTAGCCGTCTTGTCAAGCCTGAACTCGACACGTCCAGAGCGCATCTCGTTAATCAGGCGAGGCAGATCATCAGGGGGTACAATAGTACCCGCCTTGGGGCTGGGCATCAGCCCCCTGGGTCCCAGGATCTTGCCCAGCCGACTCACCTTGCCCATCACTTGAGGGATAGCGACAGCCACCTCGAAATCCAGCCATCCCTCCTGGATCCGTTTAATCAAGTCATCGCTGCCGACGTAATCGGCTCCTGCTTCCTGAGCGATTTTCTCTGCTTCTCCCTCGGCGAAAACCAGGACGCGCACCTTCTTCCCCGTGCCGTGGGGCAACAAGGCCACACTCCTCACCTGCTGGTCGGCCTTTCGAGGATCCACCCCCAGGCGCAGGTGCGCCTCCACTGTAGCATCAAAGTTGGTGAAAGAGGTCTTTTTAGCCAACTCGATAGCTTCTTCAGGCGGATAGGCCCTGGTGCGATCCACCAATTTGGCCGATTCTAGGTATTTCTTCCCACGCTTTGGCATTTCATCCTCCTTGGGAGCCTGTGCAGCGGGCC